>NZ_JBFRFD010000045.1:0-11427 GCF_052114645.1 Arthrobacter sp. 2YAF22_2 | reverse complement strand
GCCCTCGGTGGTGTAGAACTTCACGGCGAARCCGCGGGGGTCGCGCCAGGTGTCGGGCGAGCCGCTCTCGCCGGCGACGGAGGAGAAACGGATGAGCATGTCCGTCTCGGTGCCCGACTGGAACAGGGCGGCCTTCGTGTAGGCGGAGACGTCTCCGGTGGTCTTGAACGTACCGAACGCTCCGCCACCCTTGGCGTGCACGATGCGCTCCGGGACGCGCTCGCGGTTGAACTGGGCGAGCTTCTCGATCAGGTAGTGGTCGGTCAGGATGATCGCGCCGTCGGCGCCGACGGTCTGCGAGTGGGCGTCGGAAGCGACGGGGGCACCGGACTGTGTCGTGGATACTGCGGGCGCAGAGATGTTCTGAGTCATCATTCTCCTATTTCTGTTTCTAACTTAGATTCGGTCGGCGGGAAGTTTTTGTTGGCGCTGGCACTCCTCGCAGATGCCCTGGTACAGGACGTCCGCGATCTGGATGGTCATGGGCCGGGAGTTTGCGTCCCAGTGCGGGGTGAGGCACGGCGCATGGCCGACGGCGCATTCGACGTCCTCGACGCGGCCGCAGCTGATGCAGACGGCGTGGTGGTGGTTGTCGCCGACCCTGGTCTCATACAGCGCGGGCGAATGCGGAGGTTCGAAGCGGCGGAGCATCTGCAGTTCGGTCAGGTCTCCCAGGACCACATAGACGGACTGTGCAGTGAGCTCGGGCAGGTCCTCGCGGGCGGCGGCGAGGATGCCTTCCGCCGGCGAATGCGGGTGGCGTTCGACGGCGGTCAACACGGCGAGCCGCTGCTTGGTCACCCGGCGGCCGTGGGCACGCAGCGCTGCCGCCCATGCCTCGCTGCTACCCAGGTGATCCGTCATGGCCCTATTCAAGCACTTATTGTTAGCTGTTCATAATAAGGTGCGGCTTATTACCGCTGTTCATCCCGCTCGACCGGGGTCGGGCCGCTCTTGCGCAGGGACTGACCAATGCGGGCCTGCGTAGTGCGTCACGCTCATCCCGAGGGGCAGCGCCCGCAGCGGCGGGGGAGCCTCGTCCGATTCCTCACCGCGTGGCCGTCAGCAGGTAGGTCCGGACGTTGGTTTGCTGCCCGGCATCCCGCGAGGCGGGGACCTGAGTTAGTCGACCGAAGTTTGCTGAGGGCTGTCCGGGCTGGACCACCGCCGACTCGCTCCAGCCGCCGGCCCGAAAAAGTGTCTCGGGGGAATCGGTACAAAACGGCAGCGGCCGGCCCGCGCTCTTGCTCGCGGCCACCAGCGGAGCCATGCCTTCCAACGCCAACAAGCCGGTCCCAAAGATATCCGCCAGGAAGGTGGAACCGCCTGCGGACAAGGCTGCGGCATCTCGGACAAGGGACTCGGCATCGGCGTCTGTCAGGTAAAAGAAGAGTCCCTCGGCAACCCATACCGTTGGTGTGCGCCGGTCAAAGCCTGAATCGAGAAGGGCCGAGGTCCAAGGACCGGACAGGTCGGCGTGGACGCACCTTCGTTCGCATCGGGGTATTGCAGTGCGCAGGATGGCTTCCTTCTCTGCGAACGCCTCTGCGTGGTCGATCTCGAACACAGTGCAGGAGACCGGGAGCGCGAGCCGAAAGGCCCTGGCATCCAAGCCAGCGCCAAGCAAGACGATCTGCGAGCCCATCCGGGCCGCGCCGAGAATGCGATCGTCAAAATATCGTGTCCGGACCGGCAGGAACGGGTTGTAGTCCGCGGCCTCCAAGCTGGCTTTGCCGCTTTCTCCCGCCAGAAGCTCGGCCCACGGATCGTTGAAAAGCCGGTCCGGACGGGCCGTCTCCAACGCTCTGGCGGCGGCAATCCAACKGCCCGTGCCGACAACTGCCGCCCGCGCCCGCGGGTCATGATCTCGGGTCATTCCTCCACCCTACTGAAGGGCAGCTTGTAGAAGACGGAGGCTCCTTGGCGTGGTAGCTCTTCCGTATTCGGACGCGCCGGGCAAGCCGCCTCCTGCTGCGAACTGAAGCCCGGTGAAGCGACACCCCGCGATCACAGGGCGCCGCTCCAACGGGTGAGCTTCCCGCCGCTAGAGTTGCCCGGTGGGGAAATTCCTGGCGGACATCACGCCGTTACGCGAGAGCCCGGCGTTCCGGCGCCTGTGGCTCGGTTCCGCCGCTTCGGCGCTGGGCAGCCAGCTCACCCTGGTGGCCGTAAGCCTCGAGGTCTACCGGCTCACCCAGGACAGCCTCTACGTGGGCCTGTTGAGCATTTTCGCTCTCGTTCCGCTGGTGGTCGGCGGACTCCTTGGCGGGTCCATCGCGGATGCCCACGACCGCCGCACCGTCGCGCTGCTCGCCTCCGCGGTGCTCTGGCTGACCACCGTCGGCCTGGCGCTGCAGGCCTGGCTGCAGCTCGGTAACGTGTGGCTGCTGTACGTCCTGATTGCCCTGCAGAGCGGCGCGCAGGCCATCAACCAGCCTGCCCGCAGCGCCATCATCCCGATGCTGGTGCGCAAGGAGCTCCTGCCCGCGGCCAATGCCCTGAGCATGATGATCTTCGGCCTGACCATGACTGCCGGGCCGCTGCTGGCCGGCGTGCTGGTCGCCGCGATCGGCTTCGCCTGGACCTACACGATCGACGTGGCCAGCTTCGCGTTCGTCCTCTGGGCCCTGTTAAGGCTGCCGCCGATGCCCCCGGGGCAAGTCGCGCACCGGGCGGGACTGCGCTCCGTCGTGGAGGGCTTCCGCTTCCTCGGCACCCGGCCCAACCTGCGGATGACCTTCGTGATCGACCTTGTGGCGATGATCCTCGCCCAGCCGCGGGCGCTGCTGCCGGCCATCGCCGCGCTGATGATCGGCGGCGGCGACGCCACCGTCGGGGTGCTGCTCGCCTCGACCGCCGTCGGCGCCTTCCTGGCCGGCCTCTTCTCCGGCCCGTTGGGCGCCGTCCGGGCGCAGGGYGCGGCGGTGGTGTGGTCCGTGATGGGCTGGGGCGCCTCGATCGCCGGGCTGGGCCTCGTCGTCGTACTCGCCGGCCGTTCCGGTGCCCACGGCGTGACCCTGTGGCTGGTGCCCGCCGCCCTGTGCTGCGCGCTGGCCGGCATCGCCGACTCCGTCAGCGCCGTCTTCCGCACCACCATCCTCCAGTCCGCCACTCCGGACCACCTCCGCGGCAGGCTGCAGGGCGTCTTTGTCGTCGTCGTGGCAGGCGGGCCCCGGGTGGGCGACATGTTGGCGGGCGGCGCGACTAGGCTGCTCAGTGAGGGCTGGGTGTTGCTCGCGGGCGGTGTGCTGTGCGCGGCGGTGGCCTGGCTCGTTGCCCGCTGGCAGTCCGGTTTCCTGAAGTACGACGCGCGGAACCCGGCCCCTTAGCGGTTCGTTTCTCAGGTGGGTGATCCCGAAGGACATCCAACGGCACGGCTTGGGAGGATCAGTGCACAACCATCACAACGGCCTGAAGACGGCGGCCCTGTTCGGCGTGCTCTGGGCGGTGCTGCTCGGCCTGGGGGCGCTGATTGCAACCGGGACGCGCAGCTCGGCTCCCATCTGGATCATGGCGCTGATCGGCGTCGGTACCACTGCCTACGGCTACTGGAACAGCGACAAGATCGCGATCCGGTCCATGCAGGCCTACCCCGTGACGGAGGCCGAGGCGCCCCAGCTGTACCAGATTGTCCGCGAACTGTCGGTCCGCGCCAACCAGCCGATGCCGCGCATCTACATTTCACCGACCATGGCCCCGAATGCTTTCGCCACCGGCCGGAATCCGCAGAACGCGGCGGTGTGCTGCACGCAAGGCATCCTGCAGCTGCTCGACGCCCGCGAAGTGCGCGGCGTGCTGGGCCACGAGCTGATGCACGTCTATAACCGGGACATCCTGACCTCTTCGGTGGCTGCCGCC
The DNA here is from genome assembly GCF_052114645.1 of Arthrobacter sp. 2YAF22_2. NCBI lineage: Bacteria > Bacillati > Actinomycetota > Actinomycetes > Micrococcales > Micrococcaceae > Arthrobacter > Arthrobacter sp. 2YAF22_2. The sequence goes on along the minus strand of NZ_JBFRFD010000045.1, from coordinate 7,569 downwards.
GTCGCCGGCGTGATCACTTCGGTGGGCCAGATGCTGCTGTTCTTCGGCGGCGGGGACCGTCGCAATGCCAACCCGCTGGCCCTGATCGCGACGGCCCTGCTGGCGCCGTTTGCCGCCTCGCTGATCCAGATGGCCATCTCCCGTACCCGGGAGTTCGACGCCGATGAGGACGGCTCAACCCTCACCGGGGACCCGCTGGCGCTCGCCTCCGCCCTGCGCAAGATCGAGCAGGGCGTGCAGCTCGCGCCGCTGCCGCAGGACCAGCGGCTGGTGAACGCCTCGCACCTGATGATCGCCAACCCGTTCCGCAGCGGCGGCGGCGTGGCCAGGATGTTTTCCACGCACCCGCCGATGAGCGAGCGGATTGACCGGCTGGAGCGGATGGCCGGCCGCCCGCTGGGCTAGGTCCGCAGGCAATCCGCGGAATCGGCCCTAGCTGCGGAAGTTCACGAACTGCCAGCCAGTAGTTGGCCGGTATTGAATGGTGCTGTCTACCGCGAGTTTCCGGGGTTTTGTCGGTTGGATGAATATGCCCCAAGTGGCCCGTTTGCGGACCTCTTGCGGACTTTTTGCGGACTAAACAGGAAGGACCCCCACCGTGAGGCGAGGGTCCTACTGTTGGCGCTGGGTGCCTTGCGATGTTCGGGGATAGGCTCCCATCGTTCCCTGATCCCGGTACGAAAAGGCAAAACCGGGGGGTGACGTTGACGCCTGGCTATCCCACTCGAAGGGTTGCTTCGTAGTGGTGCAGCCGGCCGTTTACCATCCAGGGCTCAACATCACCTTGGACGGACAATTTCCTGCCCCGCCATTTGACCTGACCTGTCGGAGTGAGCTTGCCGCCGGCCTTGGATCCGATCACCAGCCGGTAGTACGCCGTCAGGGGTGCAGCTCCGTACTGGACCGATTCGTCGGAGCGGATCGGATTGACCTGTGCCGGGAACGGTCCTTCCTCAATGACTGGCAGGGGGTTGCCCTTGGCGTCCTTGCCGCCGCCGGTCAGCACGATGACCTTGTCCTTGTAGATCACTTGGCCCGCTTCCTGTAGCGGTTCAGGACGAACGTCTCGGCCAGGGTCCAGCTGTTGAAGCTGCCCCTGACACTGACCTGTCCCACCTGTTCACTGAGCTGCCCCGGATTGGTCAGGAGCCGGGCCGTGGCGGTGGTGATGACCGCGGCCACGTCGGCGTCCGGGGCCGTGCCAGTGAAGCCCTTGCCCCGCGTGTAGGCGTGAGCCATTGCCGTGACGATAGCGACGTGCTGCCCGGCCAGGGCGACAAGTTCGGGGTTGTCGCCCTGACCGAGGAAGTCGGCCACGTCTTTGCCGGTGACCGCAGCCATAGTTACGCGGCCTTCGTGAGGATGACCACGCCTTCGGGGTGCAGGAGTCCGAGGTCGTAGCGGGTGACCACGCGGATGGCCTGCTGGTCGTATTCCGCGAACCGTTCGGAGAGGACGGTCACGGAAGGGGCAATGTCCCGGACCACGGCGACCTGTGACATGTCCGCCAGGACTGCCTTGCCGGTTGCCAGCTTGTTGGTGACCGTTACCGGGATCCCGAACAGCCGGTAAGTGGTGCCGGCGGTGATGTCGGATTCCAGCAGGTACTTGCCATTGGAGTCCTTCAGCTTGCGGACCGAGAAGAAGTCCGTGCCCGACATGAACCAGCGGTTCGGGGTGACTTCCGCGGCGGCGGCGAGGGCCAGCGCGTCCAGGAAGGAATCGGCGTCCGTGGCGTCCAGGACTGCCTGCTGGGTGCCGGCCTGATTGATGATGCCTGTCACGGTTTTAGCTGCGCCGTTGCCGTTCAGGAGTGCGGTGTCCAGCTTGTCCGCCACGTCCTTGACGATGCGGGCCTTCAGGACGGCGTCCAGACCGATGTTCGACTGGCGGGCCATCTCGTTGGAGAACTTGGTCAGCGCCTTGATGGACTTGCGGTCCGAGGGCATGAGGTTGATTTCCCCGAACGTGACGTCGGAGTCGGGGATCAGTTCATTCTCAGCGACCCAGGACGGATCGGTGGAGCCGGTCAGGGTGGGGATCTTCAGCGGCTCGGAGGAGTCGAAGATCCGGGGGCCGGCGGCGAGGATGACGGACGCGGCCTCAAGCGGCTGAACCAGGATGTTGGCGACCTGCTCACGGATGAGGGTCTGCCCGGTGGTGGTGTCGAGAGTCATGGTGTTTTCCTAACGTGAAAGGGTTTCTGGTTTTCACGCTGGCCACCGGGACAAGCGAAGGGGCCGGGTACCTGACCCGACCCCTTCACTATACCCCCAGGGGGTATGGAAAGCTATACCGATTTGCCTGCTGTGGACGCTCTCTTTGTGATGACGCCCCAGCCGTTCACCTGATTGCCGTCGTCATCGCGGGAACTAGTGTTCTGAGGATTCAAAGCGGAAAGCTCCTGAGCAATGGACAGCAGGGCCGCAACTTCTGCAACCTTGATTCGCTGGTCAATGGTCAAGTGGTCCTGATCGGTGATACTGCCTGCGCTCTGGCCTTTAGCTGCCCCTATGGCGTCCGTCAGTGCATCCCATGCTGTCCCGTAGTCGTTGCTCATGCTGTCCCCTTTTTAGCTTGCTCGTGACCGGAGGATTCCGGCGAGGTCCACGGTATCGGATGCCCCGGACACGGTTCCTTGCCCGACGTCTCCGCGGGGTTTCCGGCTTGCCAGGTGCGGCTTGCGGGCCAGCAGGTCGTCCACCGCTGCCGTGAGGGCCGCGGGGTCGTCCAGCCGGGATTCATCGAAGGGCAGGTCTTCCGGGTCAGCGAGTCGGCCGGTAGCGGCAACCAGGGCCGTGTGGAGCCGGGCGGCGAGGTCATCGACCCGTTTAGCCTTGTCCCGGTAGCCGGCGGATTCCTTCCGCAGCTTCTCCACATAATCGCGGGGGAACGTGTCGCCCTCTGACGGCGCCTCAGGGGCTCCAGTGTCCTCCGGGGTGTCCGTCTCGGTTTCCGGCGTCACAGCGGCGTCCTGCGGGGTCTCCGTCGTGTCCGGAAGGACTGCTTCGGGCTCGGTGCTGGAGTCGGTCAGGGGAATGGTGGGAGTCGTCATTATGCTGCTACTTTCTGCCCGTTGCCGGCCTTCGCGGCGGCGAGCTTTCTGGTGTATCCGGTGGATTGAATATCGGTCGAGACGGTGGGGATCGGGGTGCAGGCGCAACCCTTATGCGTCGGCATGGGGTGGTCCTTGGGCCAGACCTGACCCTCACGCCACCACCAGGTGCAGAGCTGGCAGGCGTCACCTTCCAAGCCCCGGACCCAGCCCGTCGTCTTGGGGCTCCGGGCGATACCTTCGGAGAACTGCCGGGCGGCTGCTTCCATAGGTTCGGACTTGGCGATGCGGGCCAGCTGCATGATGGTGTCCAGCTTGGACGCCGTGATGGTCTGCATGGCCTTGGCGAGCCTGGCGGTGTCGTCAGCAGCAGCCACCAGGATGGTTCCGGGGATCACTACCTCCCCAGTCGCCGCGGTGAGGAATCCGGACAGTGCCAGCTCCGCGGCAGCGCGTCCCTGCTGATTCGCCAGGGCAATGGCCTGAGCGGCGATGTCGTGGAAGTCATCCAGACCCAGCCGGCCGTCCTGTACTGCCTGCCACAGTTGAAGGATGATCGACTCCGCGCCCGCGCCCAGCCCCTTGATGGTGTCCTCGTAGGTGCTCACGCCAGCAGCCCCTTCAGGTCAGTGCCGGCCATGTCCAGGGCCTCAGTCCGGCGTGCCTGGCGGATAGCCAGGATCTCATCGTCCGAGTAGCCCAGCCGGTCCAGGGTGGTGGAGGCGGGCAGCAAGCCGGCGGCAAACAGTTTCACAGCGGCGTCCGCTTCCTGCGCGACGGACCGGGTTGTGGTGTCGGCCCACTTGATCCGCACGTCCAGGGAGAGCGGATCCAGTCCGGTGCGAACTGCCACCATGAGCCGGGCCACGTCTTCCCAGCCGCGCCCGAACTGTGATTGACGGGCCGCTGCCCGCGCTGCCAGTGACGCCTCCGCGGCCCGCATGGAATCGGCGGAAGTCGGCGCGTTGGTCAGTGCTCCGACGTAATGGGCGGGGAGACCGGAGACGGCCATGATCTGACCCAGCAGGACCCGGACCGATGCCTCATACGCTGCCAGGTCCGCCGGGGGCAGCTGCCCGAACTTCCCCTCTGGCGATTCGTTCACCATCATGCGGTGGTCCTCCGCGATGGGGTTTACCGCGTTGCCGTCCTCATCTTCCCCAAGTTCAAGGCCGGACGCCCAGCGGCGCGGGCGGGCGAAATACTCAGAGGCCACCATCATGTCCGCCAGCAGCTTGTTCAGCGCGTCCACCAGCGGGATAAGGTCCGCCATCTCGGATACGCCGTTATCCAGCAGCCGGTCACTGTTCTGAAGCTCCACCACCGGGGGCACGCCCAGCGGGTTGTCCAGGACTTCCAGAGTCTCAAACTGCCCGAACGTCGCCGCGCCCACACTGTTGGCACTCAAGCGGGTGATTCGGTCCGCCTCGTAGAGCACTGCCTCCGTGGTCTTCGCGGTCTCCCAGCGCTTCACAGCGGCGACGATACGGCGGGTTCCCGGATCCCGGACCACCGCCACCTGGCGGGCGGACTCCACTGTCACCTGAGGCGCGCCGGCCGCGTTCGCCCAAACAATCACGTAGCTGGTGCCCAGCGTCAGGGCCTCCCGGTGCGCTACCGCTCCCAGCTGATCCAGGTCGTTGCGGATCCAGTCCTGCCACAGCTGCGGGTCCGGTGCGCCAGCCTGAAGGAAGCCGATGATCCGCAGCCGCTCGGCCAGTGCCGTGACCGCCAGCCGGGGGATGTTGGAGCACATGCGCCCGAACCGGGTACCGAGAGCGGCGCGGGCTTCCGGCGCCAGGAATGCCAGGGCCTGCTCCCCGGCGTAGTACTTATCCAACTCGGAGTAGCGGGCCGCGGGTGCGTCGAGCTTCTGAAACAGGGTGTTGAGCAAGTCGTTCATTGGTTCCTCCTAGAATCCGGCCACGCGACGGCGGACGGTGTTTTTCGTGTGAAACGCTGCCCGGTCCAGGGCAACGATTGCCGCGACTGCGGCGTCAATCTTGCGGGGTGAGTTCCGCTTGTCCTTGACGATCAAGTCGCCCAAGGTGGTGGACTTCGCCACCGCGTGTGAAATGTGCTTAGCGAACCTCAGGTCTCCGTCGTGGGAGAGGGTGCCCTTTACCGCGGCCTGATACATGCGGTCCGTTGCGGGGGCCATGCGCTGTGCGTGCGCCGTGTTCCATTCCAGGACGTGCTTAGCCCCGAACTGCCCGGACCATTCCTCAAGCTCCGACCGCCAGCCCCAAGGATCCGCGGCCAGTTCCGCGACGTCGTACCGGGCGAACGCTTCCGCCACGGTCTCGGAGACTTCCCGACGCGGCACGCGCCAGCGGGGATCGCCGGGGTTTTCCCATAGCCCGATGATGAACAGGTGAGGGACCGGCCCGACCGTGCAGCCCACCAGGGCGGTGGAGTCTCCGGAAGCGGATCCGTCGAAGGCCATCACGATACGTTCCCCGGACTCCGGGGTCCGCGCCGGGTCCGCCAGTTTGTCCCACGCGCCGAACGGTAGCCAGGACTCCACTCCGGTAACCCATTGCCCTAGCCTCAACTGGCGAAAAACGGGTTCCCGGATGGTCTTCCGGACCGCCTCCAGGGCGTCCTCAGCGAGGAAAGGATCCTTGCAAGCCAGCGCGGGGTTCGCGGTGCGCCACGCCTCCCTGTCGGTCACGTCGCAGCCGTCCGGGGCGGCGTACTCCTTCAGGTAGAACTGTGGGTCATCGCCCTCCCTGCCGTGCTTCACCAGCGTCCACATGATGCTGTCCTCCGACGCGGCCGGGGTGCTGATAGCCAGGGTCAGGGACTCCGGACGCTTGCCGGCGGCGGTCGTCGCGGCCTCCCAAACCGATTCCGTGACGACGTGCAGTTCATCCACGATCAGCAGCGAGGGGTCAAAGCCCTGAAGCGCTCCGTACTCGGCCGGCAGCGGGGTCAGTGTCGCGTCATTCTCCGGAACATAGAGCCGGTCCTGATACACCTGTACCCGCTCCGCGAGGACCGGGTTAAGTTCCACCATGCGCTTGGCAAGCTTGAATGTAATGTTCGCCTGGCGCTGGTCCGATGCCACCACCAGGACCTCAGCGGACGGCGGACCGACAAACAGTTCAGCGAGTCCGACCATTGCCGCAAACGCCGTTTTCCCATTGCCGCGAGGAAGGGATACCAGCGCCGTCCTGATGCCCGGTGCGAACGCTCCCCGGATAATGTCCTGCTGGAAGTCCCGCAACTTCACCGGCTTACCAGCGCCGTGGCCGCGAGGGATCACCAGGAAGTCCCGGATGAACCGCTCCCGACGCTTAGCCCGATCCTTCGGCCAGCCCTTGAAGTCCAGCGGCTCGGCCGTAATAGCCCGCTTCGGTCCAGCTGCCACTACTTACCACCGCCAGCCGGGTTACCTGATACCGGGAGTATCGGAAACTTTGCCTTCGCCGGTGGGTGGAGCGGCGAGTCCCGTTCCCCTACCCCCCAGGTCTGTGTTTCGCCGCGTGCGGATCCGCGTTTGGAGTTGCAGCTGGCACAGACGACGTCGATCAGGTCCAGGGTGATGGACTTGCCCTCCGCCTTCCGTTTCCATGCTTCGGGGGAGTGGTCAGCGGTGAGCCGCTTAGTGGTTCCACAGTCGGTGCAGAAGGACTGGATGGACCTTGCACGCTTGGAGAGCTTGCGCCATGACCAGTCGTAGCCGCGTTCCTCTCGTGATGCCTTGGAGACGACGGGCTTAGGCCGGTGCAGTTCGCAGCGGGGTCCGTCGCTGACTTCACCGCAGACCAGACAGGACTTCAGGAGACTCAAGACGCCAGCCTCCGTTCCTCGAACTTGGGGAACAGTTCCGGAACAGGAACAGACTGTTCGATTGGCCGTGTTCCTGTTCCTCCACCCTGTGTGTCAGGTACAGGAACAGCGGAACATTGCTGCTTATAGACACGCATGGCTGTTGCGGCCCGGTCGGTGCTCCATCTCAGGCGTTCCTTGACGTCCCTCACGGTTGAGGGCGGGGGGTCCAGCGCCTTTAGCTCGGCCAGGTCCACGGCCGGGACTGCCTCCGGCATCCGTTCCCCGTCCTGAGCCGCGAAGACCGCGAAGTTGCCGTCCGGGAAGAGCTTGAAGGTTCCGCCCAAGGGTTCCTTGTCGCCGCGTGGCGAGTTGGACCGCAGACCACCATGGCGGTCTTTTTTGACGTTCAGATACGCCGCGCCGCCGTGACCAGGCGTGAATGCATCCTTGACGGYTACCCGCAACATGGTTCCGCCGACTGCCCGCGACTTTGCCGCCGTCCCGGTTGGGCCTTGTGCCTTGGATTCGGTGTTCTTGGCTACGTGGTCGATGGCGATAACTGCGGCCCCTGCCATTGCAAGCGGTTTTAGCACTGATGTGTGGGCGATGGTGAAGTCATCCGGGCTGTTGGAACTTAGCCCCATGGTTGGCATTAGTTCACCGACGCTGTCTAGGACGGCGACACCGGGACGCCACGCCTTCAGGTCGGCCACGGTCTGCACCAGGTCTTGGCGGTC
>NZ_JBFRFD010000044.1:0-11644 GCF_052114645.1 Arthrobacter sp. 2YAF22_2 | reverse complement strand
CCGGGATGCCGCCCATCGAGGTCGYGCCCAACGCCGGGAAACTTCTCAAGCTCTTGGTCCAGCTCTCCGGTGCCCGCCGCGTGCTGGAGATCGGCACCTTGGCCGGGTTCAGCACCATCTGGATGGCACAGGGGCTGCCCGACGGCGGCCGGCTCATCACCTGCGAATACGACCCCCGGCACGCCGGAGTGGCCAGGGCCAATCTCGACCAGGCCGGCCTGGGCCACCTGGTCGAAGTCCGTGTGGGCGCGGCCTTGGACACGCTGCCGGCGTTGGAAAGCGAGGGCGTCGGGCCCTTTGATCTCGTCTTCATCGACGCGGACAAGGAAAACAACCCGCAGTACCTGGACTGGGCCATCCGGCTCGGCCGGCCCGGCACCGTCGTGGTGATGGACAACGTCGTCTGGGAGGGCGCGGTGCTGGAACCGGCTTTGGACCCCGTGAATGCCCCGGGAATCGTGGCGGCGCTGCAGCTCATGGGTGAGGACCCGCGGCTGGACGGCACGGTCATCCAGACGGTCGGATCGAAAGGCTGGGACGGCTTCGCCCTCGCCCTCGTGCGGTAGCGAGGCGGTGGCGGGGTGCGGAAGCGCGGCGCTGACGCTGTGTGGCGGCGCGGGCCAGCCAAATACTAAGTATGCTGAGATTTGGCCAAAAGGCCGCTTCGATCGGCAACCGCGGGCTCGGAACCGCACCGGGCACACTTCGCAAAGGACACCAGGTAATGAACGCGACGCAGGACTCCCGCTCTCCACGGGCCGTCCGGATCAGCTCCGCCCCCGAGGACCTCGCCGGGCTCGGACCGCTGCTGGAGTGCGTCGGAGCCAGCGTCGGAGATGTCCCGGCCCTACTGGCCCTCGCCAAGGACGTGGGCGAGTCCGCGCCGAAGCCGGGCGCCGGCCGGACCGCTTTCCTCTGGGAAATCCTCGCCTCGGTCACCGCCGTCGATGTCGCCGCCGGCCGGATTCTGGAACCACACCTCGACGCCGCCGCGATTCTCGCGCAGGCCGAAGGTGCGCAGGCCGCCGGGGTGGAGGGGCCGGGCGACGTCCCCGATAATTTCTCCGACGGCATCCCGTTCGACGACATCCCGTTCGACGGGACCTGGGGAGTGTTCGCCGCCGAAGCGCCCGGGCTGACGCTGGAAGCCAGCGATGCCGGCGGCCGGACCCTCCTGCACGGTTCCAAACCGTGGTGTTCGATCGCCGCGCAACTCGACCATGCCGTGCTCACCGCGCAGCTGGCAGGCGGCGGCCGCGCTGCTTTCGCCGTTGACCTGCACGCGGCCGGGGTCACTTTCGCGGACCCTGCCTGGACCAGCCTGGGGCTGCGCGAAGTTCCCAGCGGCACCGTGCACTTCGACGCTGTCCCGGCCGTCTCGCTCGGTGCGCCCGGCTGGTACTACCAGCGTCCGGGGTTCGCCTGGGGCGGCATCGGCGTCGCCGCGTGCTGGCTCGGCGGCGCCGTCGCCGTGGCCCGCAGCTACCAGGATGCACTGCTGGCGGCCGCCGACCGCGGTCGCGAACCGGACCAGCTGGCCCTCGCGCACCTCGGTGAAATCGACCGTACGCTGGCCGGCCTCCTCGGGTACTTCGCCCGGACGGCGCCCCGGATCGACTGCGGGGAGCTCTCCGGACCCGGTGCGTGGAGCGAGGCGCTGCGCATCCGCGGCAGCGCAGCCGCCGCCGTCGAACGCATCCAGGCGCTGGTGAGCCAAAACCTCGGACCCGGCCCGCTTGCCTTCGATCGGCGCTACGGCAAGCGCATGGCCGACCTCTCGCTTTACATCCGCCAGCACCATGCCATGCGCGACGACGCCAAGCTCGGCGCCCTGACGTTCACGGGGGATCACCCGTGGTGAGCTTCACGCACCACGATGCCGGGACCAGCGAAGAGGATTGGGCGCGCAGCGGCCTTGCCGCCCTCCCGGAGTTGCCGCTCGACGCCGGAGAGCTGGCAGGCACGGCGTTTATTGTCCTGGCGGCCCACCCCGACGACGAATCGCTGGGCGCCGGAGGCCTGCTCAGCCGGCTGCACGGCCTCGGCGCCGAGGTGCGATTGCTGCTGTGCACGGCCGGGGAGGCCTCGCATCCCGATTCGCCCACGGCCACACCGGAACAGCTCGCCGCGCTGCGCCTGCGGGAGTTCGCCGGAGCGCTTGGGCACCTCGTCCCCGGCGCCGGCTGGCGGTTCCTCGGCCTGCCGGACGGGAAGCTGGCCGAACACCGCGAGCCGGTGCTGGCCGCGATCCACGAAGCCGCGGCTGCCATTGGCAAACCGGCGGCCCGCGTGGTCCTGGTTGCGCCCTACCGCAACGACGGACACACCGACCACGATGCGCTGGGGTCCGCCGCCGCCGAGGTGGCCGGCGCGGCCGGCTACGGGCTGCTCGAGTACCCGATCTGGTACTGGCTTTGGGCCGGCCCCGGGGACCCGGCCTGGCAGTCCTGGCTGCAGGTCCCGCTGAGCCCGGGGGAGGAACGGGCCAAAGCGCAGGCCATGGCTGCCCACACCTCGCAGGTGCAGGCATTGTCCGACCAGCCGGGGGATGGGGTGTTGCTCCCTGCCGCGTTCCTGGAGCATTTTTCCCGCCCCTGGGAGACCTTCGCCTGGCACCGGCCCGCCGGCGCCGCCGGATCCGGGCCTGGCTACGGCGCGGCGGACGCGGAGGCCCTCTTCGATGCGGTCCACACCCGGAACGAGGACCCCTGGCAGTACGCCACCAGCTGGTACGAACGCCGCAAGCGCGCCCTGACGCTTGCGGCGCTACCGGAGCCGAGGTACACCGCCGGCCTGGAGATCGGCTGCTCGATCGGCACCCTCAGCCTGGAGCTCGCCGAACGCTGCGACACCTTCCTGGCCGTCGACGCGAGCAGCGCCGCCCTGGCGCACGCCGCCGTGCGGCTTGAGCACCTGCCGGGCGCGCAGACCCGCCACCTCACCGTCCCGCAGGACTGGCCGGAGGGCGCCTTTGACCTGATCGTGGTGTCGGAGCTGGGCTACTACCTTTCACCGGCRGAACTTGCGGCGCTGTTCGAACGGGTCGAAGCCACCCTGCTGCCCGGCGGCACGCTGGCGCTCTGCCACTGGCGCCACCCCATCGACGGCTGGGAGCTCGACGGCGACACCGTGCACGCCGCCGCGCGGCAGCAGCTTCGCTGGCCCGGCGCCGGCCTGCACCGGGAGCGCGATTTCGTGCTGGAAGTCTTCCGCGCCCCGGAGCAGCTCCCGTGACCGCCCCGCCCCCGCCGCGGCGCCCCGGCATCGACGCCGTCGCCGTCGTCATGCCGGCCCACAACGAGGAACAGCAGCTCGACCGGGCCTTGCGGGCGGTGCAGCGCGCCGCCGACGAGCTGCAGCGGACGCGGCCCGACGTCGCCGTCCGGGTGGTGGTGGTCCTGGACACCTGCACCGACCGCTCTGCCGCGATCACCGCCGGGTACGCCGACGCCGACCCGCGCATCAGCGCGCTCGAAGTCCGGCTTCGCAGTGCCGGCGCGAGCCGGGCGGCAGGCATCCGCGCCGCGGTGCTCCGCCGGCCCCGGCCCGTTCGCGGGCAGCGCTCCACGCCCGGGCCGTGGCCGGGGCGGACCTGGCTGGCGAACACGGACGCCGATTCGCTGGTCCCGGTGCACTGGCTGGTCCGGCAACTGGAGTTCGCCGAGGCGGGAGCGGATGCGGTGTTGGGTTCCGTGGAACCTGACCCGGCGGGCATGGACCCGGAACTGCTGCGCCGCTGGCTGGACCGCCACCCCTTCGAGGAGAACCACCCGCATGTCTATGGCGCCAACTTCGGCGTCCGGGCCTCCGCCTACCTCGCCGCGGGCGGTTTCACCCAACAGGAATCGCATGAGGACCGAAGCCTGGTCCAGAGCCTGCGCAGCCTGGCCTTCACCGTCATCGCCACCGACAGCATGCGGGTCCTGACCTCCGGCCGGACCCAGGCGCGGGCACCCCAGGGCTTCGGTGCCTACCTCCGCGCCCTGGGGCGGCAGCGGCCGCCCGCGCCCGCAGGCAACTGACGCCCGGCCGGAGAGGCCGTGGTGCCGGAGTCGCTGAACCCTAGGCTCCTATCCGGAGTTCCTGCGTCCCTGCGGTGACCTTTGGCCCTTACCAGCCGCTACCTGCAGGGGCATCCTCGGGAGCATGAGGTGCCGGACGCGGGGCCGAGGTTGGTGCTGTGCATGAAGACCGGCGGGCGGTGACCCCCGCGGGCGTGGTGCCCCTGCCCGGGCTCCCCGGCCTCAGCTCAGCGGAGGCGGCCCAGCGGCTGGAACGCAGCGGACCGAACCGGCTGCCGGAAGTCAGCACGGTCCCGGGCTGGCGACGGCTCCTGGCGGAATTGACCCATTTTTTTGCGCTTATGCTCTGGGTCGCGGCCGTCCTCGCCTTCATCGCCGGGATGCCGCAACTGGGCGTCGCGATTGTCGTCGTCATCGTGGTGAACGGGGTGTTCGCCTACATCCAGCAGGAACGCGCCCAGCACGCCGCCGCCAAACTGCGGGAGTTACTGCCTGCCATGGTCTCGGTCCGCCGGGACAACCGGGTCATCAAGGTACACACCACCGAACTCGTGCCCGGCGACGCCGTCGTGCTGGTTGCCGGGGACCGGGTGCCCGCGGATCTCCGGCTGGCGCTGGCCGCGGGCTGCACCGTGGAYGAATCGATGCTCACCGGCGAAAGCGAAGCGGTCAGCAAGGCCGCCGGCGACACCGTGTTCGGTGGAACCTTCCTGGTTATCGGCACGGCCGAAGGCCTGGTGGCCAGCACCGGCGGACAGACCAGGCTCGCCGAGATCGCGTCGCTGACCGGCAAGGTCGAGGCCCCGCCGGGCCCGCTGGCACTGGAGCTGCAACGGATTGTCCGAATTGTCGCCGGCGTGGCCCTGGGCATCGGCGCCCTGTTCTTCATCCTCTCGCTGCTGGTGGGCATCTCCTGGCGCGATGCATTCCTCTTCGCGATCGGCGTGGCGGTGGCGCTGGTGCCCGAGGGCCTGCTCCCGACCGTCACCCTTTCGCTCGCCATCGGTGCCCAGCGGATGGCCGCGCGCAACGCCCTGGTGCGGAACCTGCAGGCGGTGGAGACGCTCGGCTCGACCACCTTCATCTGCACGGACAAGACCGGAACCCTCACGCAGAACCGGATGAACGCCGTCGAGGTCTGGACGCCCGCCGGGCTGCTCGGCATCACCGGCCCGGGCTACGGGCCGGAGGCCCTGGTCACCGGGGAAGGCGGCGCCCCCGCCGGGGCCGGAGCGTTCCGGGCGGGGCAGCGGCTCAGCGCCGCCGCCCGTGCCGCCTCGGTGGGCCGGGCGGTGCCGCACGAGGGGCAGTGGATCGCGCAGGGAGACCCGATGGAAGCCGCGATCGATGCGCTGGCCACCCGGCTGGCCGGCCCCGAGGAACCGGCGCCGTCGCACCGCTTTGCCTTCGATCCCCGCCGGCTGCGGGAGTCCGCAATCGTCGGCACGACGCTGTTCGTCAAGGGCGCCCCGGAGTCCGTGATCCCCTTATGCAGGGGCGACGGCGGCGGCGGCGCCGACCGCGCCCTGCAGATGGTCGACCAGATGGCTTCGCACGGGCTCCGGGTCCTGGCGGTCGCGCAGCGGAGCCTGCCGGGCCTGCCCGGCGACCGCTTCAAGCTCGAGGAGGTTGAGACCGGGCTGACGCTGCTGGGGCTGATCGGCCTGCACGATCCGCCCCGCGCCGAGGTGCGGCTCTCGCTGCAGGCGGCCCGCGAGGCCGGCATCAAGGTGGGCATGGTCACCGGCGACCACGCCTTCACGGCCGCTGCCATTGCGCGGGAGACCGGCCTGATTGGCTCCCCGGAGACGGTGTTGGAGGGCCACGCCCTGCCGGAGGACGACGAGGTGCTGGCCGCGCTGCTGGACCGCGACGGCGTCGTGGTCAGCCGGGTGACGCCGGAACAAAAACTCCGGGTGGCCCGGCTGTTGCAGCACGGCGGCCACGTGCTGGCCATGACCGGAGACGGCGTCAACGACGGGCCTGCCCTGCAGCAGGCAGACATCGGCGTCGCCATGGGTCTCAGCGGCACCGATGTGGCCCGCGAGGCGGCGGACCTGGTGCTGCTCGACGACGACTTCGCCACGATCATCGCGGCGGTGGAACAGGGCCGCGCCACCTACGCGAACATCCGCCGCTTCCTGACGTACCACCTCACGGACAACGTGGCCGAACTGACGCCGTTCGTGATCTGGGCCCTGTCCGGCGGGCGGTTCCCGCTGGCGCTGAGCGTGCTGCAGATCCTCGCCCTGGACATTGGAACCGACCTCTTGCCGGCCCTCGCCCTCGGCAGCGAAGCGCCCAGCACAGGGGCGCTGAAACGAGCGCCGGAACGCCGGCACCTGATGGACCGCGCCCTCATGTTCCGGGTCTTCGGGCTGCTGGGCCCGGTGGAGGCGCTGATGGAGATGACGGCCTACACCGCCGTGCTCCTCGGCGCCGGCTGGAGCCCCGGGGCCGAACTGCCGCTGTCGGACGTGCTGATGGCAGCCTCGGGCGCAGCGTTCACCACCGTGGTCCTGGCCCAACTTGCCAACGCCTTCGCCTGCCGCAGCGCCACCGCCCCGCCTTGGCGCCTGGGCTGGTTCACCAACCGGCTGCTGCTCTGGGCCGTGCTGGCAGAGCTGGGGCTGCTCTCCGTGTTCCTGTTCCTCGGCCCGCTCGCCGCCCTGCTGGGCCAGTCCCCGCCGACACCCGGGGGGCTGGCCGTGGCCCTCGGCGCCATCCCCGCGGTCCTGCTCGCGGACTGGCTCTATAAGCTGGCGCGGCACCGTCGGTCAGGCCGCAAGGCCCGCGCCGCCTAAAAGGTCCAAAGACTCTGACCCCGGAAGCCGCCGGCCAGCAGGATCAGAGCACAGGCGGACCAACACCAGAGGAGCCCCGGCATGCCCGAACACGTGGTCTGGTTTGAAGACATCGGCATGGGCGACGTCCCGCAGGTCGGCGGGAAGAACGCCTCCCTGGGCGAACTCATCCAGTCCCTCAAACCCCGGGGGGTGCGGGTTCCCGACGGCTTCGCCACCACCGCCGCGGCCTACCGGACCTTCATCGCGGCCAATGGGATTGAACCGGCGATGCGCTCGCGGATCCTGGCCTACCGCGCGGGTGACGCGACGCTGCGCGAAACCGGGGAGGCCATCCGGGAACTGTTCCTGGCGAGCGAGTTTCCGCCGGACATCGCTGAGTCCATCCGTTCGCACTACGGGGACCTCGGGCAGCGCGCCGGCCTGGAGCGGCTATCCGTCGCCGTCCGCARCAGCGCCACCGCCGAGGACTTGCCCGATGCCAGCTTCGCCGGCCAGCAGGAAACGTTCCTGAACGTCACCGGCGACCGGGAGCTGATGGACGCCTGCCGGCGTTGCTACGCCTCGCTGTTCACCGACCGGGCCATCAGCTACCGGGAGGTCAAGGGCTTCGACCACCTCGACGTCGCCCTCTCGATCGGGGTCCAGCGGATGGTGCGCTCCGATGTCGGCGCCTCCGGGGTGATGTTCTCTATCGACACGGACTCCGGCTTCCCGCGGGTGGCCGTGATCAGTGCCGCCTGGGGGCTGGGTGAGACCGTGGTGCAGGGCAGCGTCAACCCGGACAAGTACCTCGTGTTCAAGCCGCTGCTGACCGAGGACGCGGCGGCGCAGGGAATCAGCCCGATTATCGAAAAGTCCCTTGGCGCCAAGGAGCGGAAGATGGTGTACAGCCGCGGCGGCCACGCCCGCACCCGGACCATGGACACCTCCGACGCCGAGCGCCGGGCATTCGTCCTGGCCGACGCCGAGATCCTCGCCCTCGCCCGCTGGGCGGTGAGCGTCGAGGAGCACTACGGCCGGCCGATGGACATGGAGTGGGCCAGGGACGGCGAGACCGGCGAACTCTTCATGGTCCAGGCCCGGCCCGAGACCGTGCAGTCGCTCAAGACCGGTTCCCGGTTCACCCTCCACCACCTGTTGGAAACGGGCACCCTGCTGGTAACCGGCGCGGCGATCGGCGACTCGATCGCGCAGGGGACGGCGTGCGTGATCCGGAGCGCCGCCGACATTGAGAAGTTCCGCGACGGCGCCATCCTGGTCACCGAGATGACCGACCCGGACTGGGTTCCCATCATGAAGCGCGCGGCCGGGATCGTCACCGACCACGGCGGCCCCACCAGCCATGCGGCGATCGTGAGCCGGGAACTGGGGGTGCCGGCCGTCGTCGGGACCGGCAACGCCACGGGCGTCCTCGCGGAGGACCAGGCCGTGACCCTGTCCTGCGCCGAGGGCGACCAGGGCCGCGTGTACGCCGGCAGCCTCGCGTTTGAAACCGAGGACGTGGACCTTGGGGATTTGCCCGAGACGCGCACCAAGGTCATGGTCAACATCGCCAGCCCCGCGGCCGCCTTCCAGTGGTGGCGGCTGCCGGCTGCCGGCGTCGGGCTGGCCCGGATGGAGTTCATCATCAGCGCCCTGATCCGGGTCCATCCGATGGCGCTGGTCCACCCGGAGCGGGTCGCCGATCGGCAGGAGGCGGCACAGATCCGGGAACTGACCCGCGGCTACGCGGATCCGAAGGACTACTTCGTGGACACCCTGGCCCTCGGCATCGCGAAGATCGCCGCGCCCTACCACCCGAACCCGGTGATTGTGCGGCTCAGCGACTTCAAGACCAACGAGTATGCGCACCTTATTGGCGGCGGCTCTTTCGAGGAGGCGGAGGAGAACCCGATGCTCGGCTTCCGCGGCGCGTCCCGGTACTACGACGAGCGGTACCGGGACGGCTTCGCGCTCGAATGCCGGGCGCTGAAACGGGTCCGGGAACGACTCGGGTTCAGCAACATCATCGTGATGGTCCCGTTCTGCCGGACACCGCAGGAGGCGGACAAGGTGCTCGCGGTGATGGCGGAGAACGGACTGGTCCGCGGCGAGCAGGGCCTGCAGGTCTACATGATGTGCGAGATCCCGTCCAACGTGGTCCTGGCCGAGCAGTTCGCGTCCCGCTTCGACGGTTTCTCGATCGGCTCGAACGACCTCACCCAGCTGGTCCTCGGTGTGGACCGGGATTCGGCGCAGCTTGCGGCCCTGTTCGACGAGCGCGACGAGGCCGTCATGGCGATGATCAGCGAGGCGATCCGCAAGGCGCACGCGGCCGGGATCAAAATCGGCATCTGCGGGCAGGGCCCCAGCAACCACCCGGAGTTTGCGGCGTTCCTGGTCGGCGAGGGCATCGACTCGATCTCGCTGAACCCGGACAGCTACCTCAGGACCGTCCCGCGGATCGCGGCAGCCGAGTCGCAGGCGTCCGGGAAGTAACGCGACCGCCACCGGCCCCCGGGCCCGTAGGCCGCCGCCCGGAACTGAGGGCCCGTAACGCGTTCAGGATGGTGGCCAGGTCCACCRGCTCCTGGGACAAGGCGCCGGCGATGGCGGGAACGTAGCCGGCCGCAGCCGCCACCATCAGCGCCACGCTCATGGCGATCCCGATCCAGATGCTTTGCAGCGCCACCTTCACGGTCCGCTGGCTGATCCGCACGGCCGAGGCCACCTTGGACAGGTCGTCCAGGATGATCACGACGTCGGCGGACTCGCCGGCCGCCGTCGAGCCCCGCGCTCCCATGGCGATTCCGACGTCGGCGACGGCCAGGACGGGGGCGTCGTTGACGCCGTCGCCCACCATCAGCACCGGCCGGTGCGGCAGCGACCGCACGGCGTCCACCTTGTCCGGCGGCAGGCATTCAGCCCTGACGTTGGTGACCCCGGCGGCCTCCGCGATGTGCTCGGCGGTGGCCTGGGCGTCGCCGGTCAGCATCACGGTCTCGGTGACGCCCAGGGCGCGGAGCTCGGCGAGGGTCCGCCGCGCCTCGGCGCGGATCGGATCGCTCATCACGAGGCAACCGACGTATTCCGTGCCAACCCCCACATAGATGGCCAGTTCGCCGCTGGCCAGTTCCGTCTCTTCCACTCCCGCGGCCGATTCGGCCACGAAGGTGGGCTTGCCCACCACCACGTCCCGGCCGCCGAAGCTGGCCCGGACCCCGTGGGTGGCGTATTCGGTGGCCCCGGAGGCGCTTTCAAAGCCCAGCGCCCGGGAGCGGGCGGCGTCCATCACGGACGCGGCGAGCACGTGGGAGGAGTACTGCTCCGCGGAGGCCGCCCAGCGCAGCACCTCGTCCTCGGCCAGGGTGCCGGTGACCCGGACCTCCACCAAGGCCGGCCGGCCGTAGGTGAGGGTTCCGGTCTTGTCGAAGGCGGCGGTCTTGATCCGGCCCAGCAGTTCCAGCACGCCGGCGTATTTGACGATGATGCCGCCGCGGGCGGCACGGCTCATGCCGCCCAGGAAGGCGACCGGTGCGGCGATCAGCAGCGGACAGGGAGTGGCGACCACCAGCACCTCGGCAAAACGGGCCGGGCTGCCGCTGATGATCCACCCGACGGCGCCCAGCAGGTAGGCGAGGGCGGTGAACGGGACGGCGTAACGGTCCGCCAGCCGGACCATGGGCGCCTTGCTCTCTGCCGCCTCCTTCACCAGGGCGACGATCCGGCTGTACTGGGAGTTCTCCATCAGGGCCGTGACCTGCATCCGGATGGCGGCTTGGCCGTTCAAGGATCCGCTCATCAGGCCGTCGCCGGCGGCGCGTTCCACCGGCAGGCTTTCGCCGGTTAGCGAGGACTCGTCGAAGGTCCCGGACGTGGAGAGCAGCACCCCGTCCAGCGGCACCACCTCGCCGGGCCGCACCAGCAGGATGTCGCCGACTTCGACGTCGACGGCGGGCACGTCCTCGTGCTGACCGTCAATTTGGGTTCCGGCGACGGAGGTCCCGGCTGCGGCGGGGCGTTCCCGGTGCGCGGTCTGCGGTACGCGCTCCAGCAGGGCCGTCAGCTCGCCTTTGGCCCGGCCCGCCGCGTAGTCCTCCAGCGCGGTGCCGCCGGCCATCATGAGCACGATGATCATCGAGGCGATGAACTCACCCACCAGCACTGTGCTGACGATGGCCGTGACCGCCAGGATATCGATGCCCCACTGGCCGCGGAGCAGCCGGCGGACCATGCCGACACCGAGGTACGCGGCCACGGCCAGCGCGTAGATGCTCGCGGCGATCCGCGCGATCCCTTCCTGGCCGGAAGCCAGCAGCAACACCACTGCTAAAAGGGCAACGACAGTGCCCATCACCAGCGGATACCGGAACGCAATTTTCACGGTTGTCCCGCCTCGTTCTCCACGCAAGACCCGGCGTCTGCGACTACTTGCATCCTACTGCGGCCGTCCCGCCCGCCCGCGGGCCGTTCAGCCCTACCATTGCCGGTGATCCGGCGCCATGGTGAAGCATGTGGGCGATCTTCGCCGGCGGCCGCCGCCGGGTGGTTGCGGTCATCGTGGTGGTGGCCGCACTGGTGTTGCTGGCCGGCGCGGTGGTGACGGCCGTGATCCTCGGCGCGGGACCCCGGGATGCTGCGCCCCCGGTGGTCCCCGGCGCCGGTAGCCCTTCGGTCCGGCCGCAGACCCCAACGCAGACTCCGACGCCGACTTCAACGCCGGAGCCGCCAGCGCCGCCGTCGAGCGTCCCGCCGTCCAATGCGGCAGGGCCGCCGTCGAGCGCGGAAGCCCCGGAAGCCCCGGCCGCGGACGCTCCACCGCTGCCCTCTGCGCCC
>NZ_JBFRFD010000043.1:0-11833 GCF_052114645.1 Arthrobacter sp. 2YAF22_2 | reverse complement strand
GTGCGCGAGGCACGACGCCGCCGTCACGACGGCGCAGATCCGGGAATGGAAGACGATGCCGGCGACGCCGGACACGCGGCCGGACTTGAGGGCGACACTCACGGCGTCGGACTAGCTGTGGCAATGGCCGCAGGCGTCGCCATCGCCATGGCAACCGGCGGACTGCTGAGCGTTGGCGGGCACATCCAGCACGGGGCTGCGGTCAAAGAAGCCCTCGGGCCGGAGCTTGAAGCCGGCCGTGTCCACCGGCATGATGGGCCAGTCCTCGGGCCGTGGGAAGTGGGTCAGGCCGAAGGTGTGCCAGAGAACGATGTCCTGGCCGTCCAGGTCGCGGTCCTGCGCCACGTACTGCGGCAGCCCGGCTCCACCGGCGTGCTGGTTCACGAAGTCGCCCGTTGGGTACATCTCGTCCGCCGCGTAGCGGGTGACCCAGAGGTCCTTGGTGGCAAAGGCGGCGCGCCGGGCGATGGAGGACTTCTGGTCCGCCAGCAGGGTGGGCTGCCCTTCGGCGTGCAGCTTGTAGGCCACGGGCTCGCCGAGGCGGTTGCGTGATTCCGGGTTGGAGATGACCCAGGTCCGGCCGTTGCGGGCGTCGGCCTCACGGACGCCCTCGGATTCGCGGGCGATCACCGTGCGCTTCCGGGAGAAGGCGTTGCCGCGTTCGTTGCCTTCGCCGATCGCCTGCCGGACCACATCTTCTTCCTCGACCCGGTTGGTGAAGCCGTCGATCGCCATGTCCAGGCGGGCACTGAACAGGTGCTGGTGGTAGGGGGCGCCCAGACCGGGGGCGAGCTGGGAGATGTTGGCTGATCCGCCCTCCGGGTAGGCGCTCGTGAAGACGACGCCGGTGGCCTTGGCCTCGAATTCGATGGTGCCGTCGAGGTAGAGGTACCAGTAGAAGCCGTAGTCGTAGTTGCCGATGGTGGTGAAGAAGGAGATCACCAGGCGGCGGTTGCGGCGGGTGTAGTTGATGCCCGTCCAGAGGTCGCTGTGCTTGGCCAGGATCCCCCAATCTTCCTCGTGCATGCAGATGCCGTTGCGGATCTCGCGCGGGTTGCCGAAGGCGTCGCTGATGACGGGGCTGAGGTAGGTGATGTCGCCGAGGCAGTCGCAGCCAAGTTCCAGGGAGTTGGCGTACTGGCCCACGAGGTATTCGCCGGTGTCGAAGTAGTTCTGCCAGGACCGGATCGGCGACGGATCCCCGTACGGGACCACCATTTCGGCGATGGACGCCCGGTTGATGACGGGCCGCAGCCGGTCGCCGTCCCGGAACGCGAGGTTGTGGAGCACCACGCCTTCGCGGACGTCGAACCCGACGTCGACRCTCCACTTTTCCCACTCGATGTGGTTCCCGCCGCTGACGGTGAAGCTGGGCCCCTCCGGCTGGGTGATGTTGATGGGTTTCTGCGTGGTGCGCAGCGGGCCTGTGAGCTCCGGATCCGTGTAGTTGCCGTGTTCGGCGGGAACCGGAACGGCGCCGGTGTCCAGCACCTGGGTCACCGTCTTGGCGACGACGTCCACGTACGCTACGAGACCGTCCACGGGGTGCGCCCAGGCGCTGTCCTCCGGAAAATCCTGCACGAAGGCCAGGCCACGCAGAATCCGGCGGCCCTTCTCCTCCGGGTACTCGAAGACCCCGGCGGACAGGGGTGCGACGCGTACCTTGCTGACGTCCAGACCCCGGCCGGCCAAGGCCTTGAGCCACCGCTCGTCCGAGGCCAGGAGCTGTTCGACGACGTCGAACTCCTCCTCCAGGACAGGGAGCTCGCCGGTCTCGGCCGTGTCCAGTTCGACGACGGAAACCACCGCGCCGCCGGAAACCGAGACGGTCACGTCCGCCGGGCGCCCTCCGGATACGTCGTGGAGGAAGACCCYGAACCGGCGGTCCTCGTTCCCCGCCGCAGCATTCCTGGCGGGGTCCACCAGGCCCAAATAGGCGACGCGTTTGGTCTCGCCCAGCAGGCCGGCGGTTCGCAAGATGCCCTGGACTGCCGTGATTTCGGCATCTGTGGCTAGGCTGTACGGGCTGTACGAGGTACGGGAGTCAGTTTGTGCGGGCATCATGGCGGCCTTCGTTCGGTGATCCTGGCGGGTCAGAACTTTATTTTCTATAGTTGTAGAGAATACGGAAATGTAAGCTGTGCCACAAGAGTCCGACGCATAGAAATTTGGGGGAGCTGCACGGTGCCAAAGATTGTCGACCACCATCAGCGGCGGCTGGAACTCGTCGATGCGACGTGGCGGACCATCGCCCGGCTCGGCATTGAAAGCGCCACCATGCGGGAGATCGCACTCGAGGCCGGCTTTGCGAACGGCGCCCTCAAGCCGTACTTTCCCACGAAGGATGACCTGCTGACCTTCGCGTTCGGGCACGTCTTCAACCGCACCAACGAGCGCATCGCGCAGGTCACCGCCGGGCAGGCCGGACTCGCGGCCCTGAGGACATTCTGCGTCGAGGTGCTGCCCCTGGATGAGGAGCGGATCAGCGAGGCCCGGATTGTCATTCCGTTCTGGCAAAAAGCCATCAACGATCCCGGCAAAGCCCGGATCCACCGGGATTCGATGCAGCAATGGCTCGCCGCGATGCGGCGGCATCTTGCGGAGGCGCGGCGGACCGGTGCCGTCACCACCGCCGTCGACGACGCCGCCCTGGCCGGGCAGCTGCTCAACTTCCTCCTCGGCGCGCAGATTGCCGCGGCGCTCGCCCCGGAAGGACAGGTGGAGCTCGGGCTGAACGAGCAGCTGGAGGGCTTCCTGACCCTGCTGGGCTGCCGGGCTCGCGGATAATTCTTTTTTCGCCGGTCGTCGAAAAAAGATGACATCGGTGGAGTGCGGCGCTACCCTGAAGAGAATGTGTCCCATGACACAGTCCCCGAATACGACGGCGTCAGGATCCTCGATGACCGCAGTTGCAGCCCTCCCAACGTCCAGTCCCGCCGGACAGGACATCCGCACCAGCACGGCAGCCTCCTTCGAGCATTGGAGGCACCTCATCGCGGAGTCCTTCGTTCCGCTGAGCGCCTCAAGCAAAGATCCGGACAACTTCCGCGGCCGGATGCGCGCCCGCAGGCTGGACCGCATGGCGATCGTCGAAGTGTCCTCCACGGGCCATGAAGTCCACCGCACGCCGGCGCTGATTGCCCAGTCCAACCAGCGCTACTTCAAGCTCAATCTCCAACTGCAGGGCACCGGACTCCTCGTCCAGGGCAACCGCGAGGCCCTGCTGCGCCCCGGCGACCTCTCCATCTACGACACCAGCCGCCCCTACACGCTCGCCTTTGAGGGGAACGCCCGGCTCATGGTGGTGATGTTCCCCTGGGATGCGCTGTCCCTGCCGGCGGACTGCATCGCGCAGCTTTCGGCGGTGCGGATGGCGGCGGACGGAAGCCTCGCCGGGATCGTCGGCCCGTTCATCTCCCGCCTGGCGGAGAACCTGGATGCGCTGAGCGGCCCCAGCGGCTCCCGCCTCGCCACGAACGCCCTCGATCTCGTCTCCACGATGCTGCATTCAGAACTGGACATGGCCCCGGACCGGATGAGGCCGCAGGTCCTCCTGGCGGCCTCCGTCCGCGAATTCATCGAAGCCAATCTGGCCGATCCGTTGCTCTCGCCCGCGTCGATCGCGGCTGCCCACTTCATCTCCACAAGGCACCTGCACAACGTCTTCCATGAATCGGGAACCACCGTGGCGAGCTGGATCCGGACCCGGCGGCTGGAAGGGGCACGCCGCGAGCTGCGGGATCCGCTGCTGGCCGGCCTGCCGGTGGGGGCCGTGGCCGCACGCTGGAGCTTCCTGGATGCCGCCCACTTCAGCCGTACCTTCCGGGACGCCTTCGGCGAATCCCCCAGCGACTGGCGGCGTGGCATGCCCCGGTCCTGAGCCCTGGGCAATGCCGCCGGCTTCCGTTCGCTCGCACACAACACCTCTTCGCGGATAGACAAGACCCTCGGCGCCTCGCCGGAGCACGCTTGATGCAACGCTCTCAGGCCGTACCGGCCGCGTCCGCTGAACTACTCGATGTGGAGTACAACCCATGGAAACCTACGACGCCCTTCTCACCTCGATCACCCCGACGTCCGGTGCGACCCGGACCATCCCGGACCCCGCCACCGGCGAAGCGGTCGGGCAGGCTCCTGTCCACACCGTCCAGGACCTGGAGCACGCCATCGCCGCCGCCACGGCCGCCCAGCCGGCGTGGGCCGCCCTGGGCCACGAGGCCCGGTCCGCCGTGCTCCTCAGGGCCGCTGACGCCGTCGAACGCTCCGCCGAGGAACTCGCCCGCCTGCTCTCCCGGGAACAGGGCAAGCCCCTCAACGGGCCGAACGCCCGCTTCGAGGTCGGCGCCTGCGCCGCCTGGCTGCGCGTCGCAGCCACCACTGCCCTGGAACCGGAAACCGTGGTGGACGACGGCGAGACCCGCGCCGAACTGCACTACCGGCCCATCGGCGTCGTGGGCGCGATCGGTCCGTGGAACTGGCCCATGATGATCACCGTCTGGCAGATCGCCCCCGCGCTGCGCATGGGCAACGCCGTCGTGGTCAAGCCGTCCGAATACACGCCGCTGTCGGTGCTGGCACTGGCTGCGATCATCAACGAAGAACTGCCCGACGGCCTCCTGTCCGTGGTCTCGGGCGGCCGCGACGTCGGCGCACGCCTGGCCGAACACCCGGCCGTCGGCAAGGTCATGTTCACTGGCTCCACTGCCACAGGCAAGGCCATCATCAAATCCTCCGCCGATACGGTCAAGCGTCTCACCCTGGAGCTTGGCGGCAACGACGCCGGGATCGTGCTTCCGGACGCGGATCCCAAGGCCATCGCCGAGGGCCTATTCTGGGGCGCATTCATCAACACCGGGCAGACCTGCGCCGCACTGAAGCGCCTCTACGTCCACGACTCCACGTACGAGGCTGTCTGCGCGGAACTCACCGCCGTCGCCGCCGCGATGCCCATGGGCAACGGCCTGGACGAGGCCAACGTTCTGGGCCCGCTGCAGAACCGGCAGCAGTACGACATCGTCGCGCGGCTCGTGGAGGCCGCCAGGGAATCCGGCGCCCGGGTGCTGCTTGGGGGCAACCCGAACGACGAGCAACCCGGCAACTTCTACCCCACCACTCTCGTGGCTGACATCGCCAACGAGAACCCGCTCGTCGCCGAAGAGCAGTTCGGCCCCGCCCTGCCGATCATCCGCTACAGCACCGTGGATGAGGCTGTTGCCATGGCGAACGCGGTCGACGTCGGACTCGGCGCCTCCGTCTGGTCCTCCGACCCGGATGCCGCCCGCGAAGTAGCCGCCCGCATCCAGGCCGGCACCGTCTGGATCAACAAGCACGGCGCCGTAGACCCCCGCATCCCGTTCGGCGGGGCCAAGCAATCCGGCTACGGACTCGAATTCGGCGTCGAAGGCCTTAAAGCCCTTGGCGTGCCGCAGGTCATCAACGGCTAAGGGCTCCGGCGGAGCGAGTAAGACGGGGGCCGTTGCCACATGTGTGGCTTCGGCTCCGTCTGCATGTAGGACGACCTTGCCGGCGTAGGCCCTGTGGAATCCTGTGCGCTGGTAGTCAATGCCGGTGCCGCGAATAACAAGCCAGGGCCTGTGACAACTGACACACTCAACGTATCGTTATTCTCCCAATGGAGGTTTTAATGTCACGCGAACAAACCCTTCCGGCTACCGGCACCATAGCCGGCAGCGATGCCACCGAGGGCCTGAGCAAGCGCACGCTCGGCGTGCCCGCCCTGGTCTTCATGATCATTGCCGCGTCCGCCCCGTTGACTGTGGTGGCAGGCGGCATTCCCAGCAACTTCGCGGTCACCGGAAACGTTGGCATTCCGCTCTCGTTCATCGTGCTCGGGGTCTGCCTGGCGCTCTTTGCCGTCGGTTACGCGGCCATGAGTTCACACATCCGCAACGCCGGGGCGTTTTACGCCTACATTGCCCAGGGGCTCAGCCGTGCCGCGGGGGTGGGCGCAGCATGGGTGGCGCTCATTTCCTACAACGCAATGCAGATCGGAATCTACGGTCTCTTCGGCTTTGCATCGGCCTCCTTTGTCAATGCCAAGCTTGGGCTGAACGTCCCATGGTGGCTGACCGCGCTCGTGGGCTTCGCCATTGTCGGCTGGCTGGGCATCAACAAGGTCGACCTGTCGGCCAAGATTATCGGCGTCCTTGTGGGGCTTGAATTCTTGGCGGTCATTGTGTTCGACATTGTCTCGTTTGCCGTCAGTCCGGAAGGCGCCAGCGGTGCCGGACTGGCGCCGTCGAACTTGTTCACGGCCGGCGTTGGGGCCGCACTGGCGTTTAGCATGGCGGCGTTCATGGGCTTTGAGTCCGCCGCGATCTACAGCGAGGAGGCCAAGGATCCCACCCGGTCCATCGCCCGGGCAACGTACATTGCCGTCGGCATCATCGCACTCTTCTACGCCTTCTCCGGCTGGGCCATGACCGTCGGCACGGGCCCGAGCCAGATTGTGGCGATGTCCCGGGAGTTCGGCCCTGACCTGGCGTTCGTCTTCCTCTCCAGCCACGGCGCCGCGATCGTCTCCGACATTGCGCAGCTCCTGTTCATCACGAGCTTGCTGGCCGCCCTGATCGCGTTCCACAACGCGGTGGCCCGGTACGTGTTCTCGCTGGGTCGTGAAAGTGTGCTGCCGCGCGGCTTTGCCCGCGTCAACACCCGGCACGCCCCGGTGGCCGGCTCGCTGACCCAGTCCCTCCTGGCCCTGGCCATGCTGGCCGTGTTTGCCGTTGCCGGTATCGGCTCCGAGTTGGGCGAGATGTACCCCGTCCTGACTTTCTTCACGTGGCTGACCAACACGGCGGCCTTCGGCCTGGTGCTGCTCCTGGTCCTCATCTCGGTGGCGGCCATCGGCTACTTTCGTAAGCACGCTGCCGGGTATTCCCTGTGGACCAGGGTCATCGCGCCTGCCCTGGCTGCACTGACGCTGGGCACGGTGTTCGTGCTGATCGTCGTCAATTTCAACGTCCTGATCGGCTCGGACGGCTTCTCGCCGCTTTCCTGGATCCTGCCGGCTCTGGTGGTGGTGCCCGGAATTGCCGGGCTGTTGTGGGGACTTCGGTTGAAGAAGAAGCGTCCGGACATCTACCGGGGCATCGGCTTTGGCGGCGCCCCCGACACCTTCGTCAGTCCTTGACCTCGGTATTCGGTCCCACCGGGTTGGCCCGTCGCGCGGCCGAGCTGTTCAACGACTAGGCTGCGGCGGGTGCGGTCACTGTCCGGGAGGCGGTCTGGTTTCGGAACCAGGTGGCCAGTTTCTTGCCCTTGCCCTTCCACCAGTTGTCCTCATCGCCGCCGTGGCGCCAGCGGAAAATCATCATGACCATCACGAAGACTCCGCCCGCGACGTTCAGCCACGTCCCGCTGGCGGCATATATCAGGGCCGAGACTCCGCTGATGACGATGGAAGGCCAAACCAGGGTCGTAAAGACCGTGGTTGCCACGTAGCGGCGGTGGGACCGCGGCACCGAGAGCGCGCGAATCATGTCGAAGCAGACGCATACCACCACAACTGTCTGGCCCAGGGACAGCAGGACCAGGCCTGGCAGTGATCCAGCCAGGAGGGCCAAGGAACTAAGCCCGGAATTCATGGCCTGCCCGCGATCAGTGCGGGTCCGGGCACCGAGGCACCCGGCGCTGAAGGATCGAAGGTTCGGTGATTCAACATGCGGTGCCCCCCGGCATCTGCCACTGTTCGAATTGCCAGCTCGGGTGCCTGGCCACCTCAATTGAACAGTCTGGCCGACCGCGAGGTCCCGCGAGGCAGGTACTCGACTTTCCGGCTTGCCGCTACGTGGGCAGCTGAACGGTGTACTCAGTTCCTCGATTCGAAGCACTCCGCAGCTGGCACTAGCCGTCGGCCGAACCAGGCGGCCGGACCGGTCAGTCCTTCACCTCGGTGTCAGGACTGTCATGGCCCCCGTCCTGCGCCGGCTCCACCCTAGCGATGGAGCCGGTGGCGGGTGCGGGCGGCGGCGTGAGCACTGAGGCATAGTCGTGCTGGCTCGAGTAGGTCAGGAAGCCCAGGTGCGCCTCATAGCGGTCAAGGACGTCGTCGATGATCTGCTGGTGGGTCACCCCCATCAGGTCGTAACCTTCGGAGCCGGTCTGGGTGAACACCTCCACCCGGTAGTAGACGTCCGTTTCGCGGGACATCCGGCCGCCGAACATGGGCACCGGAGCTTCCAGGGCCTGAACCTCATATTCGAAGTTCCGGTGCTCCGGGATGATGACCACCAGCCGGTGGCTGGAGATTCCGGTCTCTACGTTCGGAATGCTGTCGAGCGTCGCCTGGTAGCCCTGCTTGGTGAACTCCCTGAGCACGTCGGCCAGGGCCGGCTGGGCCACCCGCTCCATGAACTGGGCCACCTGCTTCTTAGATGGATAGGAGCGCATTCCCGCCAGCCGCTGCCGCCAGCTGCGTTCGGGCACGAGGCCGCCGTGCGCGGCAGTCGCCTGCCGGCGCACGACGTGTCCTTCGCGTTCGGCCCGCTCCATCCGCAGCGCTTTGGAGAAGGAGGCCATCACCAGGAAGGCGATGATGGTTACCGGCAGCGCGAAGATGAGCGTGGCGTACTCCATGGTGGTCACCCCGCCGGCCACCAGCATGGCAATGGTCAGCAGCGCGGTCAGCACCGCCCAGAAAATGCGCAGCCACTTGGCGCCGTCCTGGGACGGGTCCGGGATCGAGGAGGAAAAGTTGGACATCACCATGGCGCCCGAGTTCGCGCTCGTGAGGTAGAACAGCAGGCCGGAAAGGGTGCCCAGGCCGATCAGGAAGCCGGCGCCGGGGAACATCTCCAGGAGCGCGTACCAGCCTTGTTCGGGGCTGGCGATGGCGAGTTGCGCGAACTCCGTATTGCCGCTGAGGACCTCATGCATGGCGCTGTTGCCGAAGATGCTCACGATCAGGAAGTCGCACAGCACCGGGGCGGTGATCGCGGCGATGACGAACTCGCGCAAGGTACGGCCACGCGAGATGCGCGCCAGGAACAGGCCCACGAACGGGCCCCACGCCATCCAGAACGCCCAGAAGAACAGCGTCCAGCTCGCCATCCACTGCGAGCCGCCTGCTTCGTACGCGAAAGTCTGCAGGGTGCGGTCGGGGAGGGTGAAGATGAACCGGCCAATGTTCTCCACGAGGGAGTTAAGCAGGAAGGAGGTCTGGCCGGTGACCAGGATGTACAGCAGCATGGCGGCCGCGCTCCAGATGTTCAGTTCGGAGATCCAGCGGATCCCCTTGTCGACTCCGGAGGTGCACGCCGCGATGGTCATGACGACGGCGACAATCACCAGTGCGATCTGCAGGCCCAGACCCTGCTGCAGGCCGAAAAGCAGGGCGAATCCGACATTCAGCAGCACCACGCCGATGCCCATGGACGTGGCCACGCCAAAGACCGTACCCACCAGGGTGAGGATATCGATGGTGTCGCCGATCCCGCCGCGGACGCGTTTGCCCAGCAGCGGATACAGGGCCGCACGGATGGACAGCGGCATACCCCAGCGGTAGGCGAAATAGCCCATGGCCATGCCGAGCAGCGCATACATGGCCCAGCCGGCGATTCCGTAGTGGAACATGGTCCAGACCACGGCATCCTGCGCCGACGCCGGGCTCTGGCCCGGACCCGACGGCGGGCTGATGTACTGGCTGATGGGCCCGGTGACGGAGAAGAAGAGCATGTCGATGCCCACGCCGGCGGCGAAGAGCATGGCTACCCAGGTGAAGAGCTTGTATTGCGGGCGGGAGTGGTCCGGGCCGAGCCGGACTGAGCCTTCCTTGGAAAAGGCGACCCAAAGCACGAACACGATCACCACGGTAATGGTCAGCACGTAGAACCAGCCGACGTTCTGGGCGATCCACGCCACCACGGTCTTCATGGTCGCGGCAGCACCGGCGGGCATCACCATGGCCCAGACGGAGAAGGCAATGATGATGCTCGAAGCGATGATGAAGACGCGCCAGTTAACCTTGGGCCTGAGGTCTTCGATCAGTTCAGCGGGACCCCGGCTGAGCTCCTGGCTGGAGATCGGCGGGCGGTTCTCGAAGTCGGGGACGTTGCTCCGTCGATCCGTGCCGCCGAGCAGCGTCCGTTGGATCACCGTTTTCGGGGGCCCGTCCCCGGGACGGCGGGCGCTTCCTTCTTCAGCCATATTGTCCTCCTCCGGTTGGCCGTTGGTGCCGGCGTCRGTGTGTGGGGACGTCGGCGGCCCCGATCCGGAAGGAAAGGCGGCCGTGCACAGGGGGCACGCGGTGGCGCACGGCCTGCACATTCATGCTAGTCCAGTGCCTCTAATCCGGCCTGCGGCCTACTTGTCCAACGCGCCGGGGCGCCACACCACGAGGGCCTGCGACCGGGCCCGGGGCCGCTGGCCGCGGGCCAGCGTGACGACGTCGCCGGCCGCCCCGGCGGCGAAGATGCGGGAGTCCAACGGCCGCCGGCGCCGGCCGACTTCCTCGGTCAGCTCGGCCACCCGGTTCTGCAGCGCGGCAACCTGGTTTTCCAGCTGCAGAATCCTTTTGATGCCCTCCAGCGAGACGCCCTCCTGGGAGAGCCGCTGCACCTCGCGGAGCCTCGTAACGTCCCGTTGCGAGTAGCGCCGGGACTTGCCGGGCGCGCGGCTGGGCGAGACGATGCCGAGCCGGTCATACTGGCGCAGCGTCTGCGGGTGCATGTCCGCCAGTTCCGCGGCGACGGAGATAACGAAAATCGGCTGGTCGAACTCGATGTCCACGGCAGGACTCCTAGAGCCGGGCCTTGGCTGCCAGGCCGTCGCGGACATCCTCGCCGGCGGTCGCCGCAGCGAAGGCCTTCACGGCCTCTTCAGCGTCCTTGTTCAGCTTCTTCGGCACGGCGACGTCGATGGTTACCAGCAGGTCTCCGGTGGCCTTGGTGTGCTTGACGCCGCGCCCCTTGACGCGGAGGGTCCGGCCGGTGGGTGTACCGGCGGGAACCCGGACTTTGACCTTCTCGCCGTCGATCGTCGGGACCTCGATGTCGGCGCCCAGGGCGGCCTCCGCGAAGGTGACCGGGACGTGGATGCGCAGGTTGTCGCCGTCGCGGGTGTAGAAATCGTGCGGCTTCACGCCGACCGTGACCATAAGGTCGCCGTTGCCGGCCGGACCGTACTGGCCCTTGCCGCGGACCCGGACTTTTTGGCCGTCTTTGATGCCGGCCGGGATGCGCACGTCGATGACTTCGCCGTCCGGCTCACGCAGCCCGATGGTGGTTCCCCGGATGGATCCGGCGAACGAAATACTGGTTGAGGCGGTGCGGTCGGCGCCCTTCTGGGGTGCGCGCTGGAAGGACTGTCCGCCGCCAAAGCCGCCGCCGCCAAAGAGGTCGGCGAACTCGGGCGGGATGCCGCCGGAGGTGCTGTAGCCGCCGGAGTGCCGGCCGCCGCCGCCGGTGAAGAGGCCGCCGAAGAGATCCTCAAAGCCCGCGCCGCCACCGGCTCCGCCTGCGCCGCCGGGCGCAAAGCGCGCCCCGCCGCCCATCGCCCGGATGGCGTCGTACTGCTGGCGCTCATCGGCGTCTGAGAGTACGGAGTAGGCCTCGGAGATGTCCTTGAACTTCTTCTCCGAGGCAGTGTCCCCCGCGTTGGTATCCGGGTGGTGCTTCCGCGCCAACTTCCGGTACGCCTTCTTGATATCAGCATCAGAAGCGTCCTTGGCAACACCAAGGATCTTATAGAAGTCCTTGTCCACCCAATCCTGGCTAGCCAATGGCGTTTCCTTTCAAAAGTCGTGCAGAGTGCGCTTCGCAGATGATGGGCCCCCGCCCCTTCGCGTGGTGGCTTGGTCCTTGCGGACCAAACC
>NZ_JBFRFD010000042.1:0-11994 GCF_052114645.1 Arthrobacter sp. 2YAF22_2 | reverse complement strand
ACGAGGCCTCGCTGCATCCGGAACGCCTCTGGGTCTACGTCGAGGTGGCCCGCGACCACCGCCGCGCCGGCATCGGCTCCACGCTGCTGGCCATGCTCCGGCACGAGGCGGAACGATCGCCGTCGGGAGTGTCCCGGCTCCGGACCAAGGTGGAGCCGGGCACGCCCGGCGCTGCCTTCGCCGAGGCCGCCGGACTGGCCCCGATCCAGCGCTCCCGCCTCGTCGTCGTGGAGCCCGGAGCCTTGAAACTCCCCGTGTTCGGCGACGGCTCCGAAGCCGCGGCCTCGGACCAGGTGGAGGATCTGGCCACCGGTTCGGTGGAACTGAGCGACGTCGTGGGGCGGTACTACACCGCCGTGCACTACTGGGACAGCCCCGGCGAACTCAGCATCCCCACTGTGCAGCGGCTGTTCCTGGACGATCTGAGCGGCGCGCACGGCGCGATCGTGCTGCGCTCGCCCAAGGCCAGTGCCTTCGGTGCGGGCGTGCCCGCCAAGAAGAAAGGGCGGCTGCAGGCGTTTGCGATCAGCTACGCGCAGGGCGGCCCGGAGATGGGCGGCCCTGAGAACGGCCACTCCGCCACCGCCGGCGAACCGTCCGACGTGTTCCTGGGCCATGACCCGGCGCTCTCCGACGACGACGCCCGGACCGCTGTCCGGGACCTGCTGGCGCTGATCGCGTACCAGTACCCGGTTCTGCTGGAACTTGACGACTCCATGACGGCCTTGCGCGCCGTCGTCGAGCCGCTGCTGGAAGAGGGCAAGGCCCGGCAGGCCGGCGCAGACACCCTGATCGTCTCCGACCCGGTCTAGCCCCGTTAGCCCAACTGACTCGCAGTTGTTGTCGTTTACAGGAGGGTAAGCGACAACAACTGCGGGTCAGTTTTGGGTTAGACGGCGGCTGAGTGGGGCTTTAGCGATGCCGGCTGCGTGCGCGGCGCGGGCCTTCGGCTTCATCCAGCCGTCGACGTTCCTCCTCGTTGGGCGCGCCGCCGCCGAGGGCAGCCGGCATCCACCAGGCGTCCGGTTCCGGCTTCAGCGGGAAGTCGGCGATGCCGGCGTCGATTCCGTACTGAAGGATTTCGCGCAACCTTTCGGTGGCGGCAGCGACGTCGAGCTCTCGGCCGGGGGTGAACGGCTTACCGACGTGCACGCGCACCGGCGCCCGCCAGGCCCGGAACGGCGAAAAGCCGTGGTGCCGGGTCATGACCCGGTGCGCACCCCAGACCGAGACCGGGATGATGGGGACGCCGGCCTCGGCTGCCATCCGCACGGCACCGGTTTTGCATTCCCGGACCCGGAAGCTGCGGCTCACCCCGGCCTCGGGCAGGATCGCGATGTACTCGCCCTCGCGCAGCTTTTGCACGGCCGCGTCGTAAGCGTGGGAGCCGCCGCCATAGCCGACGACGACGTGCCCGGCGGCGCTGACGGCTGGCCCGGCGAACCAGTGGTCGGCCGCTCCCTGGGTGATCAGGAAGCGCATTTGGGCCCTGTTGTGCCCCCACAGCAACAGCTCGGCGACGGCGAAGTCGAGATAGCCGAAATGTGTGATGGCGACGACGGCGCCCGCCCCGGGGGTGGGGCGCCGGGAGGAGGTGCCCGGGGACGAGCCGGGCGGGACCGCCCCGGGCAGATGTTCTTGCCCGGTGACGATGACCCGGAGCCGGAACAGCCAGCGCAGCGCCTGTCCGGTCCGGATGATCACGCGGTAGAAACGGTCGCTGGGCTTGGGCCGCCAGCCGCGTCCGGCCGCCTGCATCTCAGTGTCCGCCGGTGTTGTGGGGGCGGGGCTTTTGATGGCCCTGACGCCGGCTGCGCGTCTTCCGCCGGCGCGRCGGCCTCGGGATGAAGCCCGAGGTCGATTCGACGTATTCCTTGTAGCCGGGCCGGGCGGACATCGCCTTCTCAGTCAGCGGCTTCCCGGTCTTTCCGGCCAGCGTCCAGATCATCAGCGCGGGGGAGAGGACTGTCAGCGCACCCGGCCAGGAGTCCGCGGCGACCAGGAACAGCCCGGCCCAGACGGCGGCGTCGCCGAAGTAGTTCGGGTGCCGGGTGTAGCGCCAGAGGCCCGTGTCCAGGACCGTGCCGCGTCGAGCCGGATCCGCCTTGAACCGGGCCAACTGCCAATCCCCAACCGTCTCGAAGACGAAGCCGACCAGCCACAGCAGGGTCCCCAGCAGTGCCAGCCAGCCCAGGGCCCCCGTGCTGAACATGCCGACCTGGAGGGTGAGTGAGACGAAGAACATCACCACGCCCTGCGGCAGGTACACGCGGCGGAGCGCGTAGCTGTTGCGCGAGCCGGGGGCCGAGGAGAGCATGGCCACGTAGCGCGGATCCTCGTGGCCCCCGCGGGCGCGGACGCCGATGTGCGCGGCCAGCCGGATGCCCCAGACGGCGACTAGGGCCAGCAGCAGCAGGCGGCGGCCGCCGTCGCCGTGGCCCGCGGACAGCAGCCACGAGACCCCGGCCGCCACGACGAAGCCCAGGCCCCAGACCGTGTCGATGACCGAGTGGCGGCTCTGCCGCACGGCGACGGAGAACGTCACGGCCAGCAGTGCCACCAGTCCAAGGACCACCCAGGGAAGGCTTGCCAGGAAGGCCTCCAGCGGGAATGCCGGCATCACAGCACCACCGGGAGTTTGGCCGCGGCGGGCAGGACCTGGCGGAGGATGCCGGTGCCGCGGAACTCGACGCCGGCGCTGCCGCCGAAGGCGTCAAGGATGAAGCCGTTGGCGAGCGCATTCCAGAGCCGGACCCGGCGGAACATGAAGTGGCCGGCGCCCTGCAGCGAAACGTAGTCCACAGACTCGGCCACGCCCTCGATGCGCCGGGCGTAGGCCAACGAGTGTTTGGGGCTGGTCCAGCGGTCCTCGCTGCCATGCACGATCAGTACCCGGCGTCCCGCGACGCGTTCCGCCGGCGTGGACCCGTCCAGCCACGGGGCCAGGGCGACGACGGCTACGACCTGCGGGTCGTCCGCGACGCAGAGCGCCGTGAGGCCGCCCATCGAATGGCCCAGCAGGTAGACGGGCACGCCGGGATGCTCGCGGCTGATCTGGGCAAGTGCCCAGCGGGCGTCTTGGACCGGGGACATGTCCGGTCCGTTCCAGCCCCGGTACCGGTTCCGGAGGGTCCAGACGGCCAAGCCCTGCGGGCCGCCCTCGTTCCGCAGCGCCTGGGCGAAGGGGAGCATCCGGGCCGGGCTGAGGTGCCGGCCGCGGACGGCCTGAAAACTATCCGCGCGTCCGCCGTGCAGCACCAACGCGACGCCGCGGGTCGGCCCGGCCGGGTCGGCAATGGTTAGCTCCGCCCGGGCGCCAAGGCCGGTCCCGGCCGCAGGGCTTTCCCGGTCATCTGTCTTGCGTCTGGCCACCGTTGTGTCCTCCACATCGTTCGTCAATTCCAACCTTAGGGCCGTCTGGGCGCAGTTCAAGTGGCCCTGCAGGTGCGGGTGCGCACCCCTTTTCGGGGGACCTACCCACAGGACATTCGGAGCAAGGCCGGGGAAGGATGGGCTCCGCGCCGGCTTACTACCGGCGGCTGGGCGAGATCAAGGCCAAGTACGATCCGCAAAACCTCTTCCATGTGAACCAAAACACCGCGCCGGCGTAACCGGCGGGTTTCCACGCGCCGCGCCAGCGCACCATGGCCGGGGACGGCCAGGGTGCGCCCACGCCGTAGAGTTTTGGGCATGAGGTTGAACTGCTGATGGGCGCCGGACACTCCCATACCCCGCAAGGGCATCCCGAACCGACGCCCCGGGCGCTCGCCGCCCGGAAGAAGGCCAACCGGATCCTGGCGGCCATCCTTATCCCGCTGACCCTGCTGACCGTCGCCGCGATGGTGCTGCTGTGGCCCTCGGGCAGCAAGGAAGGCATCAAGCTGTCCAGCCCCTACGCGGCCGCACCGGGCGTCAGCTTCGACACAGGCAAGATCCAGCGCGTCGTGGTCGGCAGCTGCATGGACGGCTCGGGGCCCGGCGCGGACGCAGCGGGCGCGCCCGCCGATTCCGCCCAGGGCGCGGCGCCCGGGCAGGGCTCGCAGTGCAGCTTCGCCTATACCGAACCGGACAAGGGCGGAAACCCGGTCAAGGTGGTCATCAACCCCGACGTCGCCAAGTCCCACGGCGTCAAAATCGGCGACAACATCCGCTACCTGAACCTCTCCAAGGCGCAGGGCGCCTCGGCCCAGGGCACGCCTGCCTATGTGTTCGTCGACTTCGTCCGGACGCTCCCCATCGTCCTGCTCGCCATTCTCTATGCCGTCGTCGTGATCGCGGTGGCGCGCTGGCGCGGACTGCGCGCGCTGATCGGCCTGGCCGGCGCCTACACCGTGCTCGTCACCTTCATCCTGCCCGGCCTGGTCGAAGGGAAACCGCCGCTGCTGCTGGCGGTCGTCGGCTCCACAGTGATCATGATCGGCGTGCTGTACTTCGCCCACGGCTTCACCGCCCGGACCTCGACGGCGCTGCTGGGCACCATGTTCGGGCTGGGCATCACCGCCGCCCTGGCGGCCTGGGCCACCGATGCGGCAAACCTGGCCGGCGTCGGCAACCATGACGCCGCCACCCTGGCCAACGTCTCTGACCACATCTCCATCTCGGGGATCATCCTGTGCGGGCTCATTATTTCCGGGCTCGGCGTGCTCAACGACGTCACCATCACCCAGGCTTCCGCGGTGTGGGAACTCTGGGAGCTCGCCCCCGGGACCTCGGCACGGAAGCTCTTCAGCTCTGCCATGCGGATCGGCCGGGACCACATTGCCTCCACCGTCTACACCATCGCGTTCGCCTACGCCGGCGCCGCACTGCCCATCCTGATCATCGTGATGCTCTACGAACGGCCGCTGGGCGACGCACTCACCAGCGCCGAGCTATCCGAGGAAGTGATCCGCACGCTCGTCGGCTCCATCGGCCTGGTCCTCGCCATCCCGGTCACCACCCTGATCGCGGTGCTCGTCGTGAAAGCCACCGGCCTCCGGGGCGCCGCAACCGCCGCGGACGACGGCGGCCGGTCCGCCGTCGTCGTGCCCGCGACCGCCGAGGCCGCAGTGGCTGCCGGTGCGCTCGCCGGCGGTGCGCTGGACGGCGCGAGGCTGCCGGGCGGTGTGCCCGAGGGGAGCGCCGAGCCGGCGGCGGAGACCCGCCGCGGACGGCGGGCCGCCCAGCCCGGCTGACCGGCCCGGCTCGGGTGGGGCGGCTGCCCGGGCGGGCCGGCGGCCGCACGCAGCCCAGCGATATCCACATGGCCGGGCGGGCGTGCTGCCGATTTGCCCGGCTTTGAGACAATGGTCGGGTGACTGTAGTAGCAACGCCTCCCGCCCCCAAGCTGGACCTCCCGCCGCTCAAGCTGGGACCCCTCACGGTGGACACCCCCGTGATCCTGGCTCCGATGGCGGGCATCACCAACTCCGCGTTCCGCAGACTGTGCCGTGAATATGGCGGCGGTTTGTATGTCGCGGAGATGGTCACCTCCCGTGCCCTCGTTGAGCGCACGCCCGAGTCACTGCGGATCATTTCGCACGACGAGGACGAGGACGTCCGTTCCGTCCAGCTCTACGGCGTGGACCCGGTGACGGTGGGCCAGGCCGTCCGGATGCTGGTCGAGGAAGACCGTGCGGACCACATCGACCTGAACTTCGGCTGCCCGGTGCCCAAGGTAACTCGGCGCGGCGGCGGCTCAGCGCTGCCGTGGAAGATCGACCTGTTCACCTCGATCGTGCAGACCGCGGTCAAAGAAGCGTCCAGGGGCAACATCCCGCTGACCATCAAGATGCGCAAAGGCATTGACGAGGACCACCTGACCTACCTGGACGCCGGCCGGATCGCGCGTGATTCCGGCGTGGCCGCCGTCGCCCTGCACGGCCGCACCGCCGCGCAGTTCTACTCCGGCCAGGCCGACTGGTCCGCCATCGCCAGGCTGCGCGAAGCCCTCCCGGATATCCCGGTCCTGGGCAACGGAGACATCTGGTCCGCCGAAGACGCGGTGCGCATGGTCCGCGAAACCGGCGTCGACGGCGTCGTGGTGGGCCGCGGCTGCCAGGGCCGGCCCTGGCTGTTCGGCGACCTGATGGCCGCGTTCGAGGGCAGCGACGTCCGGCACAAGCCGGCACTGCGCCAGGTGGCCGAAAGCATCTACCGCCACGCCGAACTCATGGTCGAGACCTTCGGCGACGAGGGCAAAGCGCTGCGGGAAATCCGCAAGCACATGGCCTGGTACCTCAAGGGCTACGTGGTGGGCAGCGAACTGCGGAACCGGCTGGCCCTCGTGACCAGCCTCGAGGTGCTCCGCGGCACCCTCGACGAACTGGACCTCGATTCGCCCTACCCCGGGGCCGACGCCGAGGGCCCCCGCGGCCGGGCCGGTTCGCCCAAGAAGCCCGCACTGCCCAAGGACTGGCTGCTCAACCGCAGCCTCGACGCCGAACAATCCCGCGATATCTCGTTCGCCGAACTGGACGTCTCCGGTGGCTGAAACCAGGACTACCGCCCCGGTGCTGGACGGCTACGTGGACCGGGACTGCGCCCGCTGGGTCGAGGAGCCACCCAAGAGCACCTACCGCTCCGACTTCGAACGGGACCGCGCCCGGGTGCTGCACTCGTCCGCCCTGCGCCGGCTCGGGGCCAAGACCCAGGTGGTCGCCCCGGACACCGATGATTTCGTCCGTACCCGGCTCACCCACAGCCTTGAGGTCGCACAGGTGGGCCGCGAACTGGGCCGCGCCCTTGGCTGCGATCCCGACGTCGTGGACACCGCCTGCCTCAGCCACGACCTCGGCCACCCGCCCTTCGGCCACAACGGCGAGTCGGCCCTGAACGAGGTGGCCCACGCGATCGGCGGCTTCGAAGGCAACGCCCAGACCCTGCGGCTGCTGACCCGCCTCGAGCCCAAAGTCCTCGCCCCCGACGGCCGCCCCGCCGGGCTGAACCTCACCCGCGCCAGCCTCGACGCCGCCGCGAAGTACCCGTGGTCGGCAGCGAACGCCCCCGTGATCCACGGCCAGCGGACCAGCAAGTTCGGCGCCTATGAGGACGACCTGCCCATATTCGACTGGATCCGGGAGGGTGCGCCCGAACGCCGCTCCTGCCTCGAAGCCCAGGTCATGGACCTCGCGGACGACATCTCCTACTCGGTGCACGACGTCGAGGACGCGATCGTCGCCGGGCACTTCCAGCTGCGCTGGATGGACAACCCCGACCACCGGGCCCGGGTAGTCGGCTACGCCAAGCAGTGGTATCTGCCGCACAACGATCCGGCAGCCATCGACGCGGCCCTTGCCCGGCTGGAAGCCACCCCTGTCTGGGTCCGCGAGGCCGACGGCAGCCGCAAATCCATGGCGGCCTTGAAGGACATGACCAGCCAGCTGATCGGCCGCTTCTGCCAGAGCGCGCTGGAGACCACCCGCGCCGTTTACGGTCCGGAAAACCTCACCCGCTACAACGCCGAACTCATCGTCCCGGACGAGACCGTGATGGAGATCGCCGTAATGAAGGGCCTGGCCACCACCTTCGTGATGACCACCGAACACCGGCAGCCGATCTATGAACGCCAGCGGGAGGTCCTGCATGCCCTGGTGACCGCGCTCAACGCCGCCGGCGCCCGTCACCTGGA
Source organism: Arthrobacter sp. 2YAF22_2 (assembly GCF_052114645.1). Classification (NCBI taxonomy): domain Bacteria; kingdom Bacillati; phylum Actinomycetota; class Actinomycetes; order Micrococcales; family Micrococcaceae; genus Arthrobacter; species Arthrobacter sp. 2YAF22_2. Next base: position 4,385 of record NZ_JBFRFD010000042.1, on the reverse strand, counting down.
ACCGATGTTCGCCGCCGACTGGCGGGCCGCGGCAGACGACGGCGCCCGGCTGCGGGTCGTCATCGACCAGGTCGCCTCGCTGACCGACGGGTCCGCGCTGGCCATGTACGAACGGCTCGTCGGCAGCCTGCCGTCGCTCTGGTGACCGGCGCCGCCGGCCGGCGTAGTATCCGGCCGGTTGCCCGATCTACACATAATTCAAAGAAATTACACAGGGACGGCGAGGAGTATGGAAGGAGAGGCACACCCTAAAGGACAGGAGTAGGTCATGAGTACTCGGAGCAGGGGCAAGCGCCTCGCCAGCGGGATTACCGCTGCCGTGGGCCTGGGCAGTCTGGCAACAGCCGGTGTTGCCGCCGCCGCCGTGTATGCCTCAACGCCTTCGGTGGTTGCCAGGACGGGTTCCACCTCCAACTTCGGCACGTCCGGAACGTCCACGACGCCCGGCGACTCCGCCAAGTACGGCGGCTCCAATACGTCCGGCGGTTCGGGCAACAGCCAGGACAACAGCACACGGCGTTCGCGCGGCTACGGCAGCACCAGCCCGGTGCAACCGGGCAGCGGCGGGACCATCCATGGCAATTCGTCGGGTTCCTGAGATGACGGGTCCTGCGGCGCAAAACCCTGGAACTGTGGGTCAATCCACCTGGACCGTGTGGGGACTCGAGGCCTCGCTCACCGTCACAGAGCAGGCGTTGCTGCCCGCAGCGGAACACATCGTCCGGGGTGTTGTAGCCGCCGTCGACCTTGCCTGCAGCCGTTTCCGCGCCGACTCGGAACTGATGCGGCTCCAACCCTCGCTGGCGGCCGGAGCCGCTGTCAGCCCGACACTGAGGCTCCTCATGGAACGTGCCCTCGATGCAGCCCGGCTGACGGCGGGCGACGTCGATCCGACCCTAGGCGCCGACCTTGATGCACTGGGGTACGGCCACGGACTGGTCAGCGTGCCGTTGCCGCTTGATCATTCGGCTGGTGACGGGGCAGCGGCGCCTTCGCCGGCGAGCCCCAGAGCTCCCGGCTGGTCACGGATCAGCCTTGACGCCCAGAGACTAACGGTGCCGCCGGATCTTCGCCTCGACCTGGGCGCCACGGCCAAAGCCGTGGCGGCGGATCTTGCCGCCGCCGAGGTGCACGCGAAATTAGGCTGCGGAGCCCTCGTTGGCCTGGGCGGAGACCTGGCCGCCGCCGGGCCCGGACCGCAAGGTGCCGGACAGCCGGGATCCTGGCAGATCCTTGTCCAGGACCTTGTTTCGGACCCGAGCCAGCGGATCGCCCTCGCGCCTGGCTTTGCCCTCGCCACCTCCAGCACGCAAAAGCGGCGCTGGAAGCATGCAGGGATCGAAGTCCATCACATCCTGGATCCCCGCTTCGGACTGCCAGCGGAGCCTGTCTGGCGGTCGGTGACGGTGGCAGCTCACACGTGCCTGGAGGCCAACGCCTTCAGCACCGCGGCCATAGTCCGTGGCTTCGGAGCCCTGGAGTGGTTCCGGTCTGAAAACATCGCGGCACGCCTTGTCGGCAGCAACGGCCGGGTCGCCGCCACCGGCGGCTGGCCCGCGGCTGACCGTAGCGTGCGCGCCGGAGGTGTCTCCCGTGGATGAGGCAATGTGGGCCTTCGGCCGGGTCAGCGGGTTCATCGCCCTCGCGCTGTTTACCGCGTCCGTCCTGTTGGGCATCCTCAACAGGTCAGGCCGGCCGCTGCTGGAGCTGCCGAGGTTTTCCATCAGCATCCTGCACCGCAATATTGTCCTGCTTGCCACGGTATTCCTTGGCCTGCACATCGGATCCCTGCTGCTGGATTCCTTCGCGAAACTGCGCCCCGTGGACGTCGTCGTGCCGTTCCTGGGCTCCTTCCAGCCGTTCTGGCAGGGGCTGGGCACGGTGGCACTGGACCTAGTGGCGGCCGTCGTCGTGACAGCCCTGCTGCGGCGCCGGATCGGCCAGCGCGCATTCAAGGCCGTCCACTGGCTCAGCTACGCCATCTGGCCCCTCGCCATGGCCCACGCCCTCGGAAACGGCACGGATGCGGGCAGCAAGTGGTTCCTCGCGCTGGCGGCAGGGTCAGCAGTGGCCGTCGCGTCAGCCCTGGTGTGGCGGCTCTCGCCGTCGTTCCCGGAAACCGCCAAAGCCCGGGAAGGACGCCTCCTGTGAACCCGTTTCCCGACGTGCTCCCGCCTTCGCCCGGGGCCGCCGCCGTCCGGCTGGAGCCCCGCCTCCTGGCAGCGGATCCGGGTGCAGGGCTGGCCGGTCACCTGGAAACCTTCGGGCCTTTGGATCCCGACGTCGCTGCCCCGGGCCTGCTGGCGGTGCTGGAGGCCTCGGGCCTCACCGGCCGCGGCGGCGCCGCCTTCGAGACCTGGCGGAAAGCCACCGCCACCGCCCGCTCCGTACGGAAGGGGTTGCTTGCAGCACGGCCCGTGGTGATCGCCAACGGCGCGGAAGGGGAGCCGCTGAGCTTCAAGGACAAGACGCTGCTGGCCGACGCACCCCATCTGGTGATTGACGGCCTCCTGGCTGTTACCAAGGCGTTGGCGGGCTCGCGGATGTATCTGTACGTGCCGGCGGTCAGCATTCCCGGGGTGCAGCGTGCCTTGCTGGAGCATCCCGGTGCGCGGCGGATTGAAGTGGTGGAAGCGCCGGAGACCTTCATCTCGGGGGAGTCGAGCGCCGTCGTAAACATGATCGCCACCGGCTCTGCGCTTCCGCTGGACCAAAGCCGTCGACTCAGCGAGTCCGGGCTCAACGGCCGTCCCACCCTGGTAGTCAATGTCGAAACCCTGGCGCAGGTGGCCTTGATCGCCCGCTTCGGTGCGGCGTGGTTCCGTGAAGCCGGGACCGCCGCGGATCCCGGCACCCGGCTGGTGTCTGTCTCCGGTCCCACCCCGGCACGCGGTCTAGTGCTGGAGGTGCCCGGCGGGGCAAAGCTCGCCGACGTCCTCGGGGCCGCCGGCATGGATCCCGCCTCCGTGTCCGCAGTGCTGGTGGGCGGCTACCACGGCCGCTGGGTGCGGACCGGTTCCCAGCTGCTGTCGCCCGCGGGACCGGCCAGCCGGATGGTGCGTCCCGGCGCCGGAGTCATCCACGCGCTGGGCCGGGACACGTGCGGGGTCGAGGCCACGGCCCGCATCCTTACCTATCTCGCCGGGGAGTCAGCCCGGCAGTGCGGACCGTGCATGTTCGGATTACCGGCAATGGCCGCGGTCCTCAACCGCATCGCCGCAAGGGACCGGGATCCCCGGCTCCTCGCCGAACTGGACCGCCTCGGCAAGCTGGTCACCGGACGCGGCGCGTGCCGGCACCCGGACGGAACAACGGGCCTGGTAAGCAGCGCGCTGGAGGTTTTTGCCGACGACGTGCGGGCGCACCTCACCGGCCGGTGCATCGGGCCCGGAGGCATGGCGGCATGAGCACCTCCCTTCATATCGACTGGACCAAGTGTGATGGCCGCGGCCTGTGCACCGAGCTGCTCGCCGGCGTGCTGGACAGGGACGATTGGGGATACCCGGTGGCCCGCGGGAAGGTAGGCCGGCAGCGGACGGATGTTCCGCTGCGCGCCGCTGACCGGGAAGCGGCGCAAGAGGCCGTGGCGTTGTGCCCCATGCTGGCCCTTAGCCTGAGGGAGACGGCCCCCGCTGAATCCCGGCGCCGCCGTTAGTCCGCGGTCAAGGCGCGGTTAAGTCGCGGTAAGCCGCTGCGCGGCTGCCGGGCCGCGGGCAGCCCCGCCGGGCTGCCCGCGGGCGGGGGCTAGGATAGCTATGTGGCTGGCCTGATCAAACGTGACGATATCGACGAGGTACGCCAGCGCACCGACATCAAGGAAGTCATCGACGGCTACGTGACCCTCAAGGGGGCGGGCCTGGGATCCTTCAAGGGCCTGTGCCCCTTCCACGACGAGCGCTCGCCGTCCTTTACCGTGCGCCCCCAGGTGGGCCGCTACCACTGCTTCGGCTGCGGCGAGGACGGCGACGTCATCTCCTTCGTGCAGAAGCTCGACCACACCACCTTCCACGAGGCCGTAGAGAAGCTCGCGGCGCGGATCGGCTACGAACTGCGCTACGAGGACGGCGGTTCCGGCCCCAATCGCGAGGAAATCGGCCGTCGCCAGCGGCTGCTGGACGCACACAAGATCGCTGACGAATTCTTCCGTGCCCAGCTCCTGACCCCCGGTGCCACAGAAGGCCGAAACTTCCTTTACGACCGCGGTTTCGACCGTGCCGCATCGGAACTGTTCGGCGTCGGCTACGCCCCGCAAGGCTGGGACTCGCTGCTCAAGCACCTCCGCGGCCGCGGCTACACCGACGCCGAGCTCAAACTCACCGGGATGTTCTCGGAAGGCTCCCGGGGGATCTACGACCGCTTCCGCGGCCGGCTGATCTGGCCCATCC
>NZ_JBFRFD010000041.1:0-12247 GCF_052114645.1 Arthrobacter sp. 2YAF22_2 | reverse complement strand
GCGTCTCGTCCACCACCAGCACGGTGCCCGCCGCCGCAGCCGCCGCTACGAGGCGGCGCCGCTGCGAATCCGGCATCAGCCGGCCRGTCGGGTTATGGAAGTCAGGCACCACGTAGGCCATCGCGGGCCGCTGCTGTGACAGCGCCGACTCCATCGCCTCGAGATCCCAGCCGGCCGTACCGCCGACGTCGAGGGCCGGCGCGCCTGATCCGCCGCGGGGCGCAGCGGGCATGGCCACCGGCACCGTCCTGCACCCCGCGGCCCGGATGGCGTCGAGTGCGTTCGGGTAGCTCGGGTGTTCGACCAGCACCTTTCCGGACCGGCCCGCGAGGGTCCGCAGCACGATGTTCAGGGCGTGCTGCGCACCGGAGGTGACCAGGATCTGCTCCGCGGTGGTGGGTACCCCGGCCGCGGTGTAGCGGGCCGCGACCGCCGTCCGAAGCGGGCCCACTCCGAGGGCGTCATAGCCGAAGCCGGGCAGCAGGACCGGCAGCTCCGTCAGTGCGGCGGCAAACGCGCGGTGCACTACTTCGCCGCTCGCGGGCAACGAGGCATAGGCCAGGTCGAGGAGACCGTCCGGAACGGCCAGCCCGGGAGCGCCGCTGAGCCGCGCGCCGTCGTCGTTTCCCCCCGCGCGCAACGGGCCGTGGCCGGGGATGCGGCTGCGGCTCCGGCTGCCCGGGCCGCCGCTCAGGAAGTCCTGGTCGCGCAGCAGGGCGTAGGCGGCGGTCACGGTGGTGCGGCTGATGCCGAGAGTCGCGGCCAGCGACCGTTCGCTGGGCAGGGCGACGTCGAGCGGGACGCGGCCGTCGAGGATGRGCAGGCGGACGACGTCGGCCAGCTCGCGGTAGGCGGGCGCGGCGCCGATGTTCCACCCGCCGAGCAGGCGGACCAGCGAGCTGGAATTCAGGGCTCCGGACATAAGGCCAGTATTTCAAACTGGCTATGGATTACAAGGCCAGTTATCCGAGAGGATGGGGTCATGTTGACGCGCAGACTCCTCCAGCTCCTGATCGGCCTTGCCCTCTACGGCGTGTCGTTGGCCATGGTCATCCGGGCCAGTCTGGGGACGGCGCCGTGGGATGTCCTGCACCAGGGGTTGGCCGGCAGGACCGGCCTGAGCCTGGGCACGGTGGTGATCGGCGTCAGCTTCCTGGTGCTCCTGCTCTGGATTCCGCTGCGTCAGTGGCCCGGGATCGGCACCCTGTGCAACGCAGTGCTGGTGGGGGTGTTTGCCGACGTCGGGCTGGCGCTAATCCCGCAGTTCTCGCACTTGGGCGGCCAGATCGCGCTCCTGATCGGGGCCGTCCTGCTCAACGGGGTGGCCTCGGCCCTGTACATCGGCGCGCGTCTCGGACCCGGGGCACGGGACGGACTGATGACCGGACTCGCCCGGCGCACCGGGTGGCCGGTACGGGGCGCGCGGACCGGGATCGAGGTGGTGGTGCTGGCCGCCGGCTGGCTCCTGGGTGGCTCGGTGGGCGTCGGGACGGTGCTCTATGCGCTGGCGATCGGTCCGCTGGTGCAGCTCCTGCTGCCGCGGTTCACCGTGCCGGAGCCGAAACGGCCCGAGTCCCCGCTAGCGGCAGGCGACCCCGCCACCGCCGCACTCTGAACACCCGTCACGTCTGGTCCCGTCACACCTTGTCCCCGGGTGCCGGCGGCGGCTGGCAGCGGGGGCAGTAATAGACGTCCCGTTCCTCGGCGCCGGTCTCCTTGGCGAGGACCCCGCGGCGGATGGGGGTGCCGCACTTGAGGCAGGGTTGGTGCTCGCGACGGTACACCCAGTACCCGGGTCGCCCGGCGGTCCTGCCCACGGGGACGCCGCGCGCGTTCAGCACCGTGGTGCGTCGGCCGGGACCCAGGTTGGCGGTCAGCAGGACCTTCGCGTCGGTGACCATCGCCGCCAGGTCGGGAACCGCCGAAACGGGCGACGCGGGGTGAACGCCGGACAGGAAGCACGCCTCGCAGCGGTAGATGTTGCCGATCCCCGCGAGGTTGCGCTGGTCCAGCAGGGCGACGCCGATCGGCACCTCGGGCGCCGCGAGCAAGCGGCGTTCGGCTTCGGCCATGTCCCAGTCCGGGCCGAGGAGGTCCGGTCCGAGGTGGCCCACGACGGCGCCCTCCTCGGCGGTAGGGATGACTTCCAGCAGCCCCAGCGAGAACCCGACGGCGTCCGCCGACGCCGTGCGCAACACGCAGCGCGCGGTGAAGCCGGGCTTGCGCCACCGGCCGCCCGGCGGATAGACCTGCCAGGTCCCTTCCATCTTCAAGTGCGAGTGGATGGTGAGCCGGTCTTTCGGCGCCGGACCCGCCACCCGCATCAACAGGTGCTTGCCGCGGGGAATCACTTCCTGGACGGTCCAGCCGCCCAGCTTGAGTGTCGCGAAGCGGGGCACCCGGAAGTCGGAAGCGAGCAACTCCTTGCCGGCCAGAGCGGCATGCAGCTGTGCAGCGGCGCGGAAGACGGAATCGCCCTCAGGCACGGATTCTCAGTCCCTTCGGGGTGGAGTAAGCGCCGGCCTGGGCTAGCGCGGCGGCAACCGGGGTGTCCAGGATGGCGTGGCCGTTGACCTTCTCCATGATCAGCTTGTCGACGGCGCCACGCGTCACCACGCCCACGAGGGCGGCGCCGGCGGCGGCCAAGATCCCGGCGTCGGCGCTGAACGCCAGCAGGGTCTTGCCGCCGCGTTCCACGTAGAGGACGAGCGCGCCGTCGACCAGCACCACGAGGGCGCCCGCTTTCCGGCCCGGGCGGTGGCCGGTGCCGGCTTCCACGTCCAAGGCCGGCCAGGCCAGCGCGGCGCCGTAGGGGTTGGCCGGGTCGGTCGCGGCGAGGGCCAGGGCGACGGGCTCGTCCTGGTGCACCTGGGCGTCCTCGACGTAGGAGCGCAGCCGGTCCACGGTGGCGGGGACCGCGAACTGGGCCGCGCCGAGGTGCTCGATGAAGTAGCCGCGGCGGCAGCGTCCGGCCTCCTCGAGCCGGGCCAGGACTTTGTACATCAGACCGAAGCCGCCCAGGATGTTTTCCGCCATGACCGAGCCCCGGGTGACCACGCCGTACCGGTCCAGCAGGAGCTCCGCCGTGGCGCGGGCGTGGATAGTGGCGTCGAGTTCGGCCGCGGGCAGCGCGGACCAGCGTCCCGCGGCCAGCGGAGGCGTGGGGGCCGTGCCCGTACCGGAACCGTAGCGGCCGCCGGTGAGCCCCGCCGCTCCGAGCAGCCCGGTGCCGTGGGCGCGGCCCAGCCGGCTAAGCCGCGGCGCACGGGCCCGCGGCGCGCGCCCGACTTGCCGGTGGGCGGTGTGGCCGCCGGCGATGAGGGCCCGGACGGGGGCGAACGTGTCCCCGGTGACCCGCCCGGCCCAGGCCAGGTCCCAGAGCGCGGACACGACGTCCCGGTCGCTGAGCACCGTGTCCATGCCGCCGGCGATCTCGGTCAGCTGGCGGAAGAAGTAGCCGCCGCCGTTGTTCTGCAGGTGGTCTAGGAGCCGTTGTTGCGCGTCGCCGGGCACGAAGTCCAGGTCCGGGTTCAGCGTCAGTTCGGCCGAATCGGCGAGGTGCAGGCTCATCCAGCCGTCGTTGCCGGGCAGCGACCCGGCCCCGGACCAGAGGACCTCGCCGGCCGCCATGAGCTCGTCGAGCATCGCCGGCTGGTAGTTGGACACGCGGCTGGCCAGCACCAGCGGTTCCCAGGCTGAGGCCGGGATCGGCACGCCGGAGAGCTGGTCGACGGCGGTGATGATGCCGTCGAGGCCGCGAAGCGCTGACTGTCCGCGTCCGCCGGGTGTCCGCACGTTCTGCCAGGCCGGCAGGAACCGCCCGTACGCGGAGCCATCCACGGGCTCGACCTCGGCCCGCAGCGCGGCCAGGGAACGGCGGCGCAGCTTCCGGAGCACCTCCGCGTCGCACCATTCGCTGAGGTTTGCCGCAGGCGCAGAGATAGAGGCACCGGGAGGCGAAGCGGGTACCGCCGCGCTGGCTGCCGCGCCCTCCGTGGGCGAGGCGTGGGGCCGGAATTCGCCCTCGACGACGCGCCCGTCCGCGGCCAGCCGCTTCAGCGCGGTGCCGACGACGGCGACGCCGAGTCCCAGCCGGGCGGCGCCCTCGGCAGCGGTGAACGGGCCGTGGGTCCGGGCGTAACGCGAGACCAGGTCGCCGAGGGGGTCCGCGACGGGTTCGATAAACGCCAGCGGCACGCCCATCGGCAGCGGCACACCGAGCGCGTCACGCAGCCTGGCGGCGTCCTCCACCGCGGCGAACAGTTCGACGCCGCCGATGTTGACCTTGATCGCGCGGTTGGCGCGCTGCAGCACTGCCAGATGGGCCGCGGCCTCCGCTGTGCCGGCTGCGGGTTCCGCTGCCGCCGGCCCCGAACCGGCGTCGGCCGGCCCGGCGACGGACGGTTGGTCGTCGCCCGGCGCAGCATCGGCCGGTCCGCCCTCGGCCTGCAGCCTGGCCGCGACTTCGTCCGGGGTGAGCGGGCCCAGCAGCCGGAGCAGGTCGGCCACACCTTCCAGGCCGCGCATCTTCCGGTCCGGCGCGAGGCGCTGCAGCTCAAGTTCGGTGGCCTCGATGACCTTGGCGTCGAGCAGTTCGCGCAGTTCCACGCGGCCCAGGAGTTCGTTGAGCAGGGTCGAATCCAGCGCGAGTGCGGCGGCCCGGCGCTCCGCGAGCGGCGAATCGCCTTCATAGAGGAACTGCGCGACGTAACCGAAAAGCAGGGACTTGGCGAACGGCGAAGGCTGCTGCGTGGTGGTCTGCAGAATCCGGAGTTCGCGCCGTTCAATGGAGGCAGCAATATCCTTCAGGGCCGGAAGATCGTAGACATCCTGCAGGCACTCGCGCACGGTTTCAAGCACGATCGGGAAGGTCGGATACTTCCGTGCGACGTCCAGCAGCTGGGCCGAGCGTTGACGCTGCTGCCACAGCGGCTGCCGCTTCCCGGGGGTCTGGCGTGGCAGGAGCAGGGCCCGCGCGGCGCATTCCCGGAAGCGGGAGGCGAACAACGCGCTGCCGCCGACCTCCGCGGTCACAATCTGTTCGAGCTCGCCGGGCTCAAACAGAAACAGCTCCGCTCCGGGCGGCTCGTCCTCCATCATCGGCACGCGCAGCACAATGCCGTCGTCGGCGGCCATCGCGGAACCGTCCATCCCGTACCGCTGGTGCAGGCGCTGGCCGACGGCGAGCGCCCACGGTGCGTGCACCGGCAACCCGAAGGGGCTGTGCAAGACCACCCGCCAGTCACCGAGCTCGTCGTGGAACCGTTCCACCACGAGCGTCGTGTCGCTGGGCACCACTTCGGTGGCGAGCTTTTGTTCGGCGAGGTACTGGATCAGGTTGTTCGCGGCGAAGTCGTCCAGGCCGCTGGCCTTGCAGCGCTCGGCGGCCGGCCCGACGTCGGACGCCGAGAGTTCGCGCATGAACGCGCCGAGAGCGCGGCCCAGATCCACCGGCCGGCCCAGGGAATCGCCCTTCCAGAACGGAAGCTTGCCGGGCTGACCGAAGGCGGGCGAGACCAGGACGCGGTCGTGCGTGATGTCTTCGATCTTCCAGCTGGTGGCGCCGAGCGCAAAGACGTCGCCGACGCGGGATTCGTACACCATTTCCTCGTCGAGTTCGCCGACCCGGCGGCCGCCTTTGGCGGTCGACGCCCGGCTGGCGGGCTTGCCGTCGCCGTCGCCGGAGCCGCCGGGGGAACCGGTGCCTTCCACCTCGGTGCCGATGATGAACACCCCGAACAGCCCGCGGTCCGGGATGGTGCCGCCGGAGGTGACGGCCAGCCGCTGGGCGCCCGGGCGGCCCTCGATGGTGCCAGCGTTGCGGTCCCAGACAATCCGGGGCCGCAGTTCGGCAAATTCGTCCGAGGGGTAGCGGCCTGCCAGCAGGTCCAGGGTGGCCTCGAACGCGGAGCGGGGGAGTGAGGCGAAAGGCGCCGAGCGGCGCACCGTGGCGAACCATTCCTCGACGTCGATCGCCTCAAGCGCTGTCGCGGCGACGGTCTGCTGGGCGAGGATGTCCAGCGGGTTGGCCGGGACGCTGAGCCGCTCGATCTTGCCGTCCAGCATCCGTTCGACCGTGATGGCCGTGTGTACCAGGTCAGCCCGGTGCTTGGGGAAGAGTACCCCCTGGGAGATCTCGCCGACCTGGTGGCCGGCGCGGCCCACCCGCTGCAGCCCGCTGGCCACCGAGGGCGGCGACTCGACCTGCACCACGAGGTCCACGGCGCCCATGTCGATGCCGAGTTCCAGCGAGGAGGTGGCTACAACGCACCGCAGCCGGCCGGACTTGAGGTCGTCCTCGATCAGGGCGCGCTGGTCCTTGGAGACGGATCCGTGGTGTGCCCTGGCCAGTACCGGATCGGCGCCGGCGGTGCTCCCGGCCTGGGCCATCATGAGTGCCGGCGTGCCTGTCGGGGCGGCCGCCACCGCCTGGGCGCCCCCCGGTTCCTCCCAGCCGCCGCCGGCTGCTACCAGCTGGCGTTCGGCGTAGATCTCGTTGAGCCGGGCGGTGAGCCGCTCGGCGAGCCGGCGGGAATTCGCGAACACGATGGTGGACTGGTTGGCCAGTACCAGGTCGACGATCTTCTCCTCGACATGAGGCCAGATGGACGCCTGCGGCTGCAGTCCGGACGCCGGCCCTGAATCGAAGGCGCCGGCAGCGCCCTGCAGATCGGACATGTCCTCCACCGGGACGGAAACGGTCAAGTCCCAGGTTTTCTTCGACGGCGGCGCCACGATCTCGACCGGCGCGGAGCCGGCCAGGAATTGCGCCACGAGTTCTTTCGGCTCGACGGTGGCGGACAGCCCGATCCGCTGGGCCGGCTTGGCCAAGAGGGCATCGAGCCGCTCCAGCGAGACGGCGAGGTGTGCGCCGCGCTTGGTGCCGGCGACGGCGTGGACCTCGTCGACGATGATGGTGTCCACCTCGTCCAGGGTCTCCCGTGCCTTCGAGGTGAGCATCAGGAACAGGGACTCGGGGGTGGTGATGAGGATGTCCGGCGGGTGGCTCAGCAACGAGCGGCGGTCCGACGCCGGGGTGTCCCCGGAACGGACGCCTACGCTGATCAACGGCGCGGGCAGGCCGAGGCGTTTGGCGGTCTGGGTGATGCCGATCAGCGGGGCGCGGAGGTTGCGTTCGACGTCGACGCCCAGGGCCTTGAGCGGGGAGATATACAGGACACGGGTTTTCCGCTTCGGGGCCTTCCGCCGGACCGCCTTGGCGGTGGCGGTTTCCAGGCCGGGCAGCTCCTCGGGGTCCGCGGGGGCCGAGGCGAGGAGCCGGTCCAGGGCCCAGAGGAAGGCGGCGAGGGTTTTTCCGGAGCCGGTGGGTGCCACCACGAGGGCATGGGAGCCGGAGGAGATCGCGTTCCAGGCGCCGTTTTGCGCCGGAGTGGGCGCGGAAAAGGCGCCGAGGAACCACTCCCTGGTCGGCCGGCTGAACCGGTCCATGGCGTCGGCCGCGAGTGCGCCGGCGAGCTCCTGCCCCTTCATTCCTCCATCATGCCTTACGGTACCGACAGTCTTTGGCGGGGCTGTGGGACCTCCCTGGGCGATACGGCTAGACCGCTGCGAAGGCCCCGATGGTCAGCAGATTGATGCCCGGCTCGGTGCAGGCGTCCTTGGTGTCGGCGACGAACAGCGACGCGGTGTCTTCTGGCGGGTAAACCCGGAAGCCCGCGGCCGGGGTGCGGGTGCAGCCCTGGTAATTGCCTGCCTGCGTGTAGCGCAGGGTTGCGGTTCCGGCCTTGCCCGGGGCGAGCAGCACGTCGGAAACCGGGGTGGAATCGTCGCGCGTTGCAGGGGCGCCGATCGGATCGCCGGTGGCGCCGGCGGCGAGGGAAACCCCGGCGAAGCCCTTCAGCAGGCACGGTTCGGCCCCGGAGTTCGTCAGGATCAGCTGCATGTAGACGCTGCCGGCCGCTCCGCCGCCCTTGGAGTCAAGGGTGGCCGTGAGGTTGGCGGCCTTGCACAGTGCGGGCCCGGCGGGGGCGGCGGAGGACGACGTCGGGCCGGCGGCGGCTGCGCCGGACGTCGACTGGGTTGCGGTCGCGGAAGCGGACTGGATCGCCGAGGCCGACGGCGGCGCGGACGATGCTGCGGACGAGGCTGCGGTCGCCGCGCCCTGGCTGGGACCGCAGCCGCTGAGCAGCAGCGCAGCCGCCGCGGCCACCGTCACCGAAGTAATTACCAGTCTGTGTTTCATCTGCTGAGGCCTCATGGCTCAACTGTTATGTTTCGCGGTTGGCTTAGTCAACGACGCCACGACGGCGAACCCGGATTGATGCCCGGATTGTAATTTCCGGGCATCAATCCGGGGCTACTTGGCGGGTGCGGTCTTGCGGCTCCGGAGCAGCGCGAGGCCGCCCAGGACGAGGCCGCCGATGCCGGCGACGAGGCCCGCCCAGCTGCGGACCTGGCCGCCGTCGTCGTTCGCGGCGGAGGCCTGCGCCGGGTCCGTGGAGGTCTGTGAAGCGGTGGCCGCGTGGGCACCGTGGCCGTCCGTGGCGGCAACGGCCGCCGTCACCGTGAGCGACGGCGCCGGCGACTGCAGCGAATCCTCGTCCTGGCCTTCGGCCGGGATCTGCGACCAGTCGACCTGGCCGGTTTCGCACGTCTGCAGGGTCGGGAAGTAGAGCGTCTTGCCCGCCGCGTCGGGCAGCTTGACCGAGAGCACCAACACGTCACGGAGTTCCGGGCTCAGCGGCGCCTTGGCGGTGTACACGATCTGGCTGGTCCGCTTGGTGATCGCGGAGCCGTCTGCCAGCTTCTTCGGCTCGGGGAACTGCTCCGTGACCTTGGTCGCGGTCCAGTTGGGGTTCACGGTGGGCTGGGCATCGTTGAGCTCGGACGGCAGCGTGATGGTCACCTTGGTGGTGCTCGACTGCTCGCAGCCGTGCGGGATCGGGAAGGTCAGCAAGGCCGACGAATTGGCTGAGGTTTTGTCCGGCGAGACGTCGACGTGCGCGGCGGCGGCGCCGATGCCTGCGAGCATCAGGGCGGCCGTGCCTGAAGCGACGGCGGTGGCGGACAGGGCGCGGCGGAGCGCGGATTTGTGCTGGGTCATGGTCAAAACAGGTGCCTTTCAGGCGTGCGCGCGGCACGGCGGCGGCGCGCGGAAAAGGGAGGCGCGGCGGAACTACCCGCCACCGTGTCGCGCGTGACAGCGTCGAGTGGGGCGGTGTTTTTTGGGGGAGGGCGGCCGCAGCCGGAGAGGAGGTTAGGAAGTTACGCCGACGGCGGGCGGCCCGCGGCGGCAATCGCGCCGGAGGTTGCGCCACGGCAGCGGAACGGCGGCGTGCGGCGGTGCCGTCACGACCGGGACGGCGGCGGGGCGGGGCACTGCCGGGGCCGGGAGCTGGACCAGCGGGCGGAGCCACTCCGCGAGCTGCCAGAGCGCGCTCTCGCCCTTGGCCAAGAGCACGGCGCAGGCGAGCGTTGCCAGTGCGTGGCCGGCGAACATCGAGAGGGCGAGGGGGGAGTCGAGCTCGTGCAACCGGAGGTGGTCCGCCGGGACGGGAAGCGGGAGCAGGCCCGCGTGGTGTGCCGGGGCGGCTGCTCCGGGGGTGCCGGCAGGGCCCACGGTCCCGCTGAAGGCGGAGAACGCCTCGTGCAGGACCACTTGTCCGGCTCCGAGCAGGCCGGTCATCGCGGGAAGGCCCAATTTCAGCCGGGTGGCTGTGGTGGAAACCAAGCCGGTGAGGGCCAGGAACGCGAGCAGGATGGCGGGGGCGGGAAGCTGCCCACCGGCCAGGACGTGCGCGGCCGCGGCAAGGGTCAGGATCGTGGTGGCCACCATGGCCGAACGGAGCAAGTGGAAAGGCGTCCGGGCGTGGGTTGGGCGCACGGAACACTCCTTTCGCCGGCGGCGGTGATCGCGGGGCCCGCCGGCTGCGGACGGTGGTGGCGGGCTGTCCCTAGATTGTACCGGGGCGTTCCCGTCCCCCCCGCGAATACGACGCCGCGGGGGGGCCGGCCAGGGGGACGGACTACCTAGCTCATCTTGTGGCGCAGGAATTGGTTCACCCGGCGGAAGAACTCCTTGGGATCCGCCGCGGGCCCTTGGGGGAGGCTGCGGGCCGGATTATCCAGCGGCGCAAGGCCCAGGTTTACGGCTGCCTTGGATGCCCGCAGCGAAGCCTGCGACATGCCGCCCCACTGCTCGGCGAGCCGCGCCACCTCCTCGGCGCCTGCGCCGTCGGGGACCACCGTGGTGACGAGGCCAATGGCCAAGGCCTCTGACGCCGTCAGCAGCCTTCCCCCGTAAAGAAGGTCCTTCGTCCGGGAAGGGCCGACCCGCAAAGCCATCCGGTTGGCAAACGTCGGCGGGATGAGCATGCCGAGCCGAGCGATGGGCATCCCGATTCTCGCAGTGGACTCCAGCACTTGAAGATCGCAGGCCAGAGCCAGTTGGCACCCGGCCCCGGTGGCCACACCCTGGACCAGGGCGACCGTGGGGACGGGGATGGCTTCCACGGCCTGCAGCCCGGCCTCGATGGCCGAGAAGGCGGCGCTCACGTCCGCGCCGGTGGCGTCCCGCCACTCCCTCAGGTCTGAGCCCGAGCAGAAGGTGTCCCCGGTGCCGCGGATGACGACAGCGCGGAGGGACGGATCCGCAGCGAGGCTCCGTGCCGACTCTGCAAGGGAATGCCACTGCGGGGAGCTGAGCGCGTTGAACCGTTCGCCGGTCCCCACGCTGAGTACAGCCACACCGCCGTCGCCGGGTAAGCGCGTAACGTCCATTTCCTGGAGGCCCTCGGCGATCACTGAACGGCTCCGCTGGTATGCAGCGTACGGATGCGGTCCGTGCTGAATCCCAGTTCGCCGAGGATTTCATCGGTCTCCTGGCCCAGCAGCGGCGGCGCCGTCCGGACCGACGGCGGGGTCCTTGTCAGCCGCACCGGGCAGCCGACGACCTTCATCGGGCCGGCGGTCGGGTGTACCAGCTCGGAGACCATGTTCCGCGCCAGAACCTGGGGGTCCCGCAGGGCCTCGTCGACCGTCTGGATGGGCCCCACCGGAACTCCTGAGGCATCCAGCGCTGCCACCCATTCCGCGGTGGTCCGGGTCCGCATGACCTGTTCCAGCAGCGGAACCAGCGTTTCCCGCCAGGCCACCCGGGAGGGATTGCTGGCAAAACGCTCATCCTCGGCCAGGTCCTCGCGGCCGATGGCGGCGGCGTACTTGCGCCAGAGGCTGTCGTTTCYGACGGCGACCATGACGAATCCGTCGGCGGTGGGGAAGGCCTGGTACGGGGCGATGGCCGGGTGCGCCGAGCCGTAGCGCTTGGGGATTTCCCCGCTGGCAAAGTAGCCGCTCGACACGTAGGTCAGCCAGGATACGGAGCCGTCCAGCAGGCTGATGTCCACCCACTGGCCTGCCCCGGTCCGCTGCTTCTCGTGCAGGGCGGCGAGGATGCCAATGGTGGCCCACATGCCGGCCACCAGGTCGGCGCTGCTCACGCCCACCCTTACCGGCGGCCCGTCCGTTTCGCCGGTGACGCTCATGATGCCGCTGCGGGCCTGGGCGATCGCGTCGTACCCGGCCCGCTCGGCATCGGGGCCGGTCTGGCCGTATCCGCTGATGGACGCGTACACCAGCCCGGGGTTCCCCCGCGACAGCTCGTCATACCCCAATCCCAGCCGCGCGGCCGTTCCCGGCCTGAAGTTCTCGACGACGACGTCGGCCCGGCGCGCAAGTTCCTGCACGATCTGCAGGCCCTCCGCCGTCTTCAGATCCACGGCGAGGCTGCGTTTGTTGCGGTTGACCGACAGGAAGTAGGCCGCCTCGCCGCCCTGGAACGGGGGCCCCCACTGTCGGGTGTCGTCACCGCTCCCGGGCTGTTCAATCTTGATGACGTCGGCACCCAGATCGGCAAGCGTCATGGTGGCAAACGGACCGGAGAGGATGCGGGTGAGGTCCAGCACCAGCAGGTCGCCCAGGGCCGTGCCGGGATCCGTGGCGGCGGGCTGCCCGGCCGGCCGTGCAGTGTGCGTGTCGGGGCCGGGCGCGGCATCGTTGATCACTTCTGTGCCTTGGAAGGTCATGCCAGACCTGCCGCGTGTGCCGGTGCCGGAGACAGCGACGCGGCGACTTTGGGCAGCAGAATCAAGGCAAGCATGCTGATGGCGCAACAGATGATGATGTAAATGGAGATGGACGTGGAGTCACCGGTGGCGGCCAGCAAGGCGGCCGCGATCAGCGGGGCCGGGCCGCCGGCGATGACGCTTGCCAACTGGTAGCCCATGCC
>NZ_JBFRFD010000040.1:0-12322 GCF_052114645.1 Arthrobacter sp. 2YAF22_2 | reverse complement strand
CCTCCTTGAGGGAAGCGGCCGGCGCCTTTGTATTTTCGGCGTTCTAGCGGCAGGCGCCTAGACGCTCGGCGCGATTTCCGGAATGCGGGGCTTGGCGTTCCCGGCGAAGGTGAACTTCGCAGTGTCGCCTTCGCCTTCCACGTCCACCACCACGATGTCGCCGGAGTGCAGCTCACCGAACAGGATCTTTTCGGAGAGCTGGTCCTCGATCTCGCGCTGGATGGTGCGGCGCAGCGGCCGGGCACCCATCGCGGGGTCGTAGCCGCGGGTGGCCAGCAGCACCTTGGCCGCGGGCGTGAGCTCGATGCCCATGTCCTTGTCCTTGAGGCGCTTCTCCAGGCGGTTGACGAACAGGTCCACGATCTCGATGATCTCGTCCTGGGTCAGCTGCGGGAAGACCACCACGTCGTCGACGCGGTTCAGGAACTCGGGGCGGAAGTGCTGCTTCAGCTCCTCCGTGACCCGGGCGCGCATCCGGTTGTAGCCGGTCTGCGTGTCCGTGCCGGATTGGAAGCCCGTCGCTACGCTCTTGGAGATGTCCCGGGTACCGAGGTTGGTGGTCATGATGATCACGGTGTTCTTGAAGTCCACCACCCGGCCCTGGGAGTCGGTCAGGCGGCCGTCTTCCAGGATCTGCAGCAGCGAGTTGAAGAGGTCCGCGTGGGCCTTTTCCACTTCGTCGAACAGGACCACGGAGAACGGACGACGCCGGACCTTCTCGGTCAGCTGGCCGCCCTCCTCGTAGCCCACGTAACCCGGAGGGGCACCGAAGAGCCGCGAGACGGTGTGCTTCTCTGAGTACTCGGACATATCCAGCGTGATCAGCGCGTCTTCCTCGCCGAACAGGAACTCCGCGAGGGCCTTGGCCAGTTCGGTCTTGCCGACGCCGGTGGGGCCGGCGAAGATGAACGAACCGCCCGGGCGCTTCGGGTCCTTCAGGCCGGCACGGGTGCGGCGGATCGCCTGGGACAGGGCCTTGATGGCCTCGTCCTGGCCGACCACACGCTTGTGCAGCTCGTCTTCCATCTTCAGCAGGCGCGAGGACTCTTCCTCGGTCAGCTTGAAGACCGGAATGCCGGTGGAGTTCGCCAACACCTCGGCGATGAGATCCTCATCCACCTCGGAGATGTCATCCATGCCGCCGGTCTTCCACTGGCGTTCCTTCTCGGCGCGCTCGGCAATGAGCTTCTGCTCCTTGTCGCGCAGCGAGGCGGCACCTTCGAAGTCCTGCGCGTCGATCGCGGATTCCTTCTCCAGCTTCATGGCCGAGATCTTCTCGTCCAGGATTTTGAGCTCCGGCGGGGCGGTCATGCGCCGGATGCGCAGCCGGGCACCGGCTTCGTCAATCAGGTCGATCGCCTTGTCCGGCAGGAAACGGTCCGAGATGTAGCGTTCGGAGAGGCTGGCCGCCGAGGCGAGGGCGCCGTCGGTGATGGTGACGCGGTGGTGCGCTTCGTAGCGGTCACGCAGGCCCTTGAGGATCTCGATCGCGTCGGCGACCGAAGGTTCCTTGACCTGGATCGGCTGGAACCGGCGCTCCAGGGCGGCATCCTTCTCGATGTGCTTGCGGTACTCGTCCAGCGTGGTGGCACCGATGGTCTGGAGCTCGCCGCGGGCGAGCATGGGCTTCAGGATCGAGGCCGCATCGATCGCACCTTCGGCAGCTCCGGCACCCACCAGGGTGTGGATCTCGTCGATGAAGAGGATGATGTCGCCGCGGGTGCGGATCTCCTTGAGGACCTTTTTCAGCCGCTCTTCGAAGTCACCGCGGTAGCGGGAACCGGCCACCAGGGACCCGAGGTCCAGGGTGTACAGCTGCTTGTCCTTGATGGTCTCCGGCACGTCACCGCGGACGATCGCCTGGGCCAGGCCCTCCACGACGGCGGTCTTGCCGACGCCGGGCTCGCCGATCAGCACCGGGTTGTTCTTGGTGCGGCGGGAAAGGACCTGCATGACGCGTTCCATTTCCTGCTCGCGCCCGATCACCGGGTCCAGCTTGTTTTCCCGCGCGGCCTGGGTCAGGTTCCGGCCGAACTGGTCGAGGACGACCGAGCCGGCCGGGGTGCCTTCGGCCTGGCCGGGGCCAACGCCTGCGCCGGAAGATTCCTTGCCCTGGTAGCCGGAGAGCAGCTGGATGACCTGCTGGCGGACCCGGTTCAGGTCCGCTCCGAGCTTTACCAGCACCTGGGCTGCCACACCTTCACCCTCGCGGATGAGACCGAGCAGGATGTGCTCGGTGCCGATGTAGTTGTGGCCCAGCTGCAAGGCTTCGCGCAGCGAGAGCTCCAGCACCTTCTTGGCACGCGGGGTGAAGGGGATGTGGCCGGACGGGGCCTGCTGGCCCTGGCCGATAATCTCCTGCACCTGCTCGCGGACTCCGTCGAGCGAGATGCTCAAGGACTCGAGGGCCTTGGCGGCAACACCTTCACCCTCATGGATCAGACCCAAGAGGATGTGCTCGGTACCGATGTAATTGTGGTTCAGCATGCGTGCCTCTTCTTGGGCAAGCACAACTACGCGACGGGCACGGTCCGTAAATCGCTCAAACATTTCGCCACACTCCTAGCTACGACGTACTTTGATGCTACGTGGCGGAGTTCCAGATTTGTGGCTTGTTCGCCATGGGGGAAACCGAGCCCGCGGCAGGCTCCGTTCGGCGGGTCCCCGGCAGCGCCGTCCGGCGGCCAGGCCAGGGGCCGCCCCGTCCCGGCTCTGGGGCGCCCCGACCCGCCCCGTCCCGGCTCTGGGGCGCCCCGACCGGAATGAAACGTGTCGTTCCCGTTCAAACCGGGACCGAATCCGGCTGCGCGGCGCCCCCGCACCGGGGTATGACAATGCCCCCGCCGGAGAGGCGGGGGCATTGTCTAACAGCGCATCCGGCTGTCACGCTTCAGGGCGGCGAAACTAGGAATTCGCCTTTTGGTAGGCTTCCTGGATTTCAGCCTGGATACGGCCGCGGCTGTTTACCGCGTAGCCGTTGTCCCGGGCCCATTGACGGATCTGTGCCGAGTCCTGATTGCGGCCGGTCGAAACTTTAGTCCGGGTGGCCCGGCCGCTTGATGTCTTGCGTGCGTGGGCGACGTACCGCTCTAGCGCCGAGCGGAGTTCCGACGCATTGCCGGATGACAGGTCAATTTCATAACTGACGCCGTCCAGGCCAAATCGGACAGTTTCGTCCGCGGATCCCCCATCCAGATCATCCACGAGGATGATTTTGACTTTCTGTGCCATAAAGGTTCTCTTTTCAAATGGATGAGAATTTAGAAAAGCAGGATGTATCTATAGAAAGTATCCATCCTATTACGGCTGCGAGTCAAAGCGTAAAGCCCCTTCCAAGTCAATTCACAGGAAAGAATAGCCCGCTATTAGCGTTGTTCGGGCTAATGCCCGTTCCCCGGACCCGGGTTCTGCTCCTGGCCGCGGGCTGCCGCGTCCGCCTGCGCGCGCGCTTCGGCCTGGCGCTCGGATTTGTCGGCATTGAAGATCGCCTTCATGGCGAACCAGAAGATGAGTCCGACCACGACGGACGGCAGTAGGACGGCAATGTAATCCATGATCAGTGTCCTTCGGGCTTCAGCAAGGGGAAGAGGATGGTTTCGCGAATACCGGCGCCGGTGAAGAGCATGACGAGCCGGTCAATGCCCAACCCGATGCCGCCCATCGGCGGGGCCCCGTATTCGAGGGCGCGGAGGAAGTCTTCGTCGAGCTGCATGGCTTCGACGTCGCCGGCGGCCGACCGGCGGGACTGTTCGGTGAGGCGTTCGCGCTGGATGACCGGGTCGATCAGTTCGGAGAACGCGGTGCCGCGCTCCATTCCGCCGATAATCAGGTCCCACGCCTCGATCAGCCGGTCGTCCTCGCGGTGCTGGCGTGCCAGCGGCTGCGCGGAGGGCGGGTAGTCGTAGACAAAGGTGGGGTTGAGCAGTGTCGGTTCGACCAGTTCACCGAAGAGTTCCACCACCAGCTTTTCGGCGTCCCAGCCGGCGTCGACCTTGACCTCATGCTTGGCGGCGAGGGCCAGCAGCTCCGAGGCAGGGGTTTCCGGAGTGATTTCCTGGCCCACGAAGTCGGAGAGGCCCGGGTACACGGCCATCCAGGCCCAGTCGCCGTCGAGGTTGATTTCGCCGGCTTCGGTCTGCAGCACGCGGCCCACACCGGCTGCGTCGGCGGCGTCGAGGATGATCTCCTTGATCCTGTCCGCCATGACGAACTGGTCCGCCCAGGCCTCGTAGCTCTCCAGGGTGGTGAATTCGGGGCTGTGTGTCGAGTCGACGCCCTCGTTGCGGAAGACGCGGCCCATGTCGTAGACCCGGTCGATCCCGCCCACCACGGTTCGCTTCAGGTACAGCTCGGTGGCGATGCGCAGCGTCATCTTCTGGTCGAAGGCGTTCATGTGCGTCTCGAAGGGACGGGCCGTGGCACCGCCGTGCACCAGCTGCAGCATCGGGGTTTCCACCTCGACGTAGCCCTGGCGGTGCAGGGTCTCGCGGATGGAACGGGTGATCGCGGCGCGGGTGTAGACCATTTCGCGGGCCTCGTCGCGGACGATCAGATCCACGTAGCGCTGGCGGACCCGGGTTTCCTCGTTGAGCTCGGCGTGCAGCACGGGCAGCGGCCGCAGCGCCTTGGAGGCCATGGCCCAGGACTCGGCCATCACGGAGAGTTCGCCGCGGCGGGAGGAGATGACCTCGCCCTTGATGAAGACATGGTCGCCCAGGTCAACAAGCGACTTCCAGTCCGCGAGCGCTTCCTCACCGATATTGGCCAGGCTGAGCATGACCTGCAGCCGCACGGCTTTGCCGTCCGGGCCGCCCTCCTGGAGGGTCGCGAAGCACAGCTTGCCGGTGTTGCGGATGAAGACGATCCGGCCGGTCACGCCGACGATGTCGCCGGTGGTCTCGTCGGCCTCGAGGTGGGAGTACTTTTCGCGGATTTCGGTCAGCGAATGCGTGCGCTCAACCCCCACCGGGTACGCCTCGATGCCACGTTCGATCAGCTTGGCGCGCTTCTCCATGCGGACCAGCGTCTGCTCGCTGGCGTCGGAGTGCTCGGCGGCGTTATTCGGGGCGGAGGAGTTTTGGGAAGTCACAATCCCCAAGTTTACCGGGGATTCTGCCGCCGCCGGTCCGGCAGTTGCGGGAATAGACCGGGAATAGACTCACAGCTATGGAGACGTGGACGATTCGGACCGACGACGGCGAGGGGCACCTCGAGCTACACACGTTCCGTCCGGCGCCGGGAAAGCAGCCCGGCCCGGCGGCGGCGCCCGGCGGCGTCGTCGTCGTGCATGGGACGCTGGTCACCGATGCCTTGTACCATTCCTTCGCCCGGACCCTGGGCCGGCTGCTGGGCCGCCCGGTGCACTGCTACAACCGCCGCGGCCGGGCCGGGTCCTCGCCGCAGCCGCCCGAGTACTCGGCTGCGACGGAGGTGGACGACCTGGCCGCCGTGCTGCGGCACACCGCTTCCACGGACGTCGTCGCGCACAGCTACGGCGGGTTCGTGGCGTTGCAGGCCGCCCGCAGCGTGCCGATCCGCCGCGTAGTGACCTACGATGCCGCCGTCTCCCTGGCCGGGAACCTCACCAGCCGCTGGCGCCCGGAGCTGGAACGCTCGGTGGCGGCCGGGGAGCTGGACCATGCATGGGCCCTGCTGGTCCAGGGGCTGGAGACCGCGGGGCCGGTGTCAAAGTTGCCGCTCGGCGCCCTGCGCATGCTCAGCATTCTCTCGGCCCGGACCACCCTGGGCGCACAGATGCGGGAGCTGCTGCCCACGGCCGTCGCGGAGATGCGCGCCGTACTCGACGCCGACGCCGAGCTCGCCGACTTCGCCCGCGTCACCACACCGACGCTGATGCTCACCGGCGGCTGGAGTCCGGACTATTTCGCCGACACCGGGAAGCAACTCGCGGCGGCGGTCCCGGCGATCGAGTTCGCCGGGGTGCCGGGCCAGCTGCACGAAGGACCGATCCGGCCCGGCAACCGCAGGCTGGCCCTGGTTGCTGCACGGTTCCTGCTCGACGACGGCGACAGGCCGGCGCGGCTCGGGGTCCGCCGCCGGCTGCGGCTGGGCCGCTGACTTCTGGCACTAGAATCGGGGGCGACCGATGTCGAAAGGACACCCTTGGCCAAGCTCTACTTCCGCTACGGCGCGATGAACTCCGGCAAATCAACGGGCCTGCTGCAGGTCGCGTTCAATTATGAGGAGCGCGGCCAGAGGGTGCTGCTCGCCAAGCCGGACATCGACACGAAGGGCGACGCCGACGTCGTGTCCCGGCTGGGGATGACCCGCTCGGTGGACTTCCTGATTCCCGCCGGAGCCTCCGCCCGGGAGCTGTTCCTGGCCCACGCCCACGGTGATGACCCCGATGCCCTGCTGCAGCACGTGGACACGCCGCCCGTGGCCTGCCTGTTAGTCGATGAGGCCCAGTTCCTTGAGCCGCAGCAGGTGGACGACCTGTTCCGGATCGCAGTCCTGGACAACGTGCCCGTGCTCGCCTACGGCATCCGTTCCGACTTCCGCACGCGCGCGTTCCCCGGTTCGCTCCGGCTGCTCGAGATTGCGCACACCCTCGAGGAGCTCAAGACCATCTGCCGGTGCGGCCGCAAGGCCATCTTCAACACCCGCCGGATCGGCGAGCAGGTGGTATTCGACGGCGAGCAGGTAGCCATCGACGGGCAGGACGCCTGGTACGAGTCGCTCTGCGGGTCCTGCTACCTCGAGGTCTCCGGCGGCCGGCTGGGCAGCTAGCGGCCGCCCGCTGTGCGGTTCCGGGCGCCTCGGATAGGCTCGGAGCATGACCCGCGAGAACATCAAAACCCCCGACGGCGGCACCCTTGAGCTTTTCAGCACGGGCGCGGAACTGGCCGCGGCGGGGTCCGGCGTCGTCGTCGTGGCTGCCTCGATGGTGACGGCCGCCGACTACACCCGCTTCGCGCAGAAGCTCAGCGCCGCCCTGGGCCGGCCGGTCCACACGTTTAACCGGCGCGGCCGCGGCTCGTCGTCGCCGCAGCCGGAGGACTACACGCTGGACGTGGATATCCGCGACCTTGACGCCGTAATGAAGCACACCGCCAGCACCGACGTCTTCGGGCACAGTTTCGGCGGCGCCGTGGCGTTGCACGCAGCCCGCACCCTCCCGGTGGAACGGCTGGCCGTGTACGACCCGGCCGTGTCGGTGAACCACAGCGTCACGGCCGACTGGACCGCCGAATACGAACGCCTGACCGCCGCGGGTGACGACGACCGCGCCCTCGCCGTGCTGGTCCGCGGCCTCGAGACCGGCAGTGCGTTGTCCCGGATGCCGTTATCCATGCTGACCCTGGCGAACAAGCTCACCGCCGGCACGCCCGTGGGCAAGCAGTTGCGGGAGCTCATGCAGACCGGCGTCCGCGAAATCAAGGCGATCATCGCCGCCGACATGCCCGCCGAACCGTTCCTGGAGCTGCCGCTCGAGACACTCATCATCGTGGGCGAGAAGAGCCCGGCGTACTTCGGCGTCGCCTGCGGCCAGATCCACGACGTACTCTCCGGCTCCAGCTACCGGATCCTGCCGGGGATGGGCCACGACGGTGTCAACAAGGCCCCGGACAAGCTCATCTCCGAGCTCAGCGAGTTCTTCGCCGGCTAAGGTGCCAGCCAACCGGCACCACGTCCGGGGGCACTTTGCCAGGGATTTCGACGCGGGCGGGACTGGTTAGCGGCGTGTCCGTGTCAATGTGCCCCCGGGCGGCCGGAACGTAGGTCAGTGGCCTGCGTGGCCGGCCGCGCCGTCGGTCTTCCGCATCAACAAGGACAGCACGACGGCGGCGAGCGCTATCGCGGCCGCGGTCAGGAACGCCGCGTGCATGCCGGCGACGATTCCGGCGCCGGCCGAGACCACCGCGAAGATCGAAACCAGCAGCGCGGTCCCGGCCGCCCCCGCCACTTGCTGCAGGGTGCTCATGATGGCCGATCCGTGCGAGTACAGGTGCGGCGGCAGCGGGTTCAGCCCCGTGGTGAAGGCCGGCGTGAACAGCAGCGCCAGGCCCAGGCTCAGGGCCACGAGCAGCGCGATAATCCAGCCCACCGGCGTCTGGGCGTCCAGCCGGGACAACTGCCAGAGCGAAAGCACCATGAGGGATGATCCGGTCACGGTCAGCGGCAGCGGGCCGACCTTGTCGAAGAGCCGGCCGATGACCGGACCCAGCAGGCCCATGGCAAGGCCGCCCGGCAGCAGGACGAGGCCGGTTTCCAGCGATTTGAGGCCGCGGATTTCCTGCAGGTACAAGGGCAGCAGGATGACGGCGCCGAACAGGGCGATCATCGCGACCACGAGCAGCAGCACGGACACCGTGAACATCCGGAAGTTGAAGGCACGCAGGTCCAGCAGCGGCGCGTCGGACTTCTGCAGCCTGAGCTGGCGCAGGACAAAGGCGAGCAGGGCCACGACGCCGACGGCGAGTGCTGCGAGCGCCGGGGTGGCGGGCCCTCCCCCGCCGCCGCCGATCTGGCTGAGTCCGTAGACGACGCCTCCAAAGGCCGGGACGGTCAGGATCACGGAGAGTGCGTCGAGGCGGGTCTTCTCGTTCTCGCCGATATTCCGCAGGAACCTGGCGCCGATGCCGAAGGCCAGCAGGGCGATGGGCAGGACGAAGACGAACATGAACCGCCAGGTGAAGTGCTCCAGGATCAGCCCGGAGACCGTCGGGCCCATGGCCGGGGCCACCGAGATCGCGATGCTCACGTTGCCCATCACGGCGCCGCGGCGTGAGACGGGGACCAGGGTGAGGATGGTGGTCATCAGCAGCGGCAGCATGATCGCGGTGCCGCCGGCCTGGACGATTCTGGCCAGCAGCAGGACTTCAAAACCCGGCGCGAGGGCCGCCAGCAGGGTGCCCCCGGAGAACAGGCCCATGGCCAGCATGAAGACGGCCCGGGTGGAAAGCCGCTGCAGGATGAAGCCGGTGGTGGGAATCACCACGGCCATGGTCAGCATGAAGCCGGTGGACAGCCACTGCACGGTGGGCGCATCGACCCCCAGATCCACCATTAGCCGCTGCAAGGCGACGTTCATGATGGTCTCGTTCAGGATCACCACGAAGGTGGCCACCAGCAGGGTCGCGATGATGGCGACGGACTCCCTGGACAGCTTTTCCGGTGCGGCGGTGGCGGGGTCAACCCTGGTCTGCGCAGGGTCGCGGTGGGCGGTTGGCGAGATGTCTGTAGCCATGGTTTTCCCTCAGGGAGTTCGGGGCGGGTTCCGGCGCATCAGTCCCGCCTCAGGTTCCAACCGTCGGCGTTGCGGAGTAATTCCCATTGCTCCGGCAGTCCTGCCAGAAAAGCTTGGACGCTCCCGCAGTTCCGGCGAGAAAATCTCAGACCCTCCCGCAGTTCCTGCCAAAAAATAACGGACGCTCCCGCAGGTCCTGCCGCCACAGGTGCGGGAACTGCGGGAGCGTCCACGCCCGGCCCGCCACAACTGCGGGAGCGTTCGGCATCCTGCGGTCGATCGCTGCTAGGAATCCAGCGGCACGTTATCGATCAGCCGCACCGGGCCCACCTTCGCCGCGATCAGCACGAGCCCCTCGCCGCGGAACGGGGTTTCCCGGCAGTTCTCTGCGAGCGGCTCCAGGGTGCGCGGATCGACGACCTCGAAGTAGTCCAGCGCCACGAGGGGCTGGGACTCGACAAGGGCCCGGGCCGAGTCCAGGTCCAGTGGTTCGTGCGCATTGGCGCGCTCCTCCACCAGCCGCAACGCCCGGGACAGCACCAGGGCGGCTTCGCGCTCCGCTCCGGACAGGAAACGGTTGCGGCTGGAGAGGGCCAGCCCGTCCAGGGACCGCACGATCGGCACCGCGACGACCTCCACCGGGAAGTTCAGGTCCGACACCATCCGCCGGACCAGGGTCAGCTGCTGGGCGTCTTTCTGGCCGAAATAGGCCCGGTAGGCCGCCTGCCCCGCACCGGGAAGGCCGTAGTGCAGCAGCTTGGCCACCACCGTCAGGGCACCGTCGAAGTGCCCGGGCCGGGACGCACCCTCCCACTTGTCCGCCAGCACGCCCGAGGTGATCCGCACCATGGGTTCCCCGCCGGGATACACCTCCTCCACCGAAGGTGCGAACGCCAAGTCCACGCCTTCAGCCTCGAGCAGGGCCAGATCCGCGTCCAGGGTCCGCGGATAGCGCTCCAGGTCCGCTGCCTCACCGAACTGCAGCGGGTTGACGAAGATGCTGGCCACGACGACGTCGTTCTGCTCTACCGCGGTGCGGGCGAGGCGGGCGTGCCCCTCGTGCAGGGCGCCCATCGTGGGCACGAGCCCTTGTGAGGTGCCGCGCTTTTCGGTGAGCAGGCGCGCACTTTCGGCACGCAGTTCGGCTGCCGTGGTGACGAGCTGGATTGCCATCTCAGGGTCCTTCCTCAGGGGTCGGGCCACCGCCGGGCGACTCCAGGGCCCTGGTGATGCCGTTGATTTGCTCCGGCCTCAACAGCCCCCGGCTGCCCGCACGGCGGGCCGTCGCCCGGGCCATGGCCAGGTACGCCTCCAGAATATCGCCGCCGGAACCGCCGTCGAGCTCGCGGAGCGCCTCGGAGTGCGCGGCGACGGTTCCCACGTCGCCGCGGGCCACCGGCCCGGTCAGCGCCGCCTCCCCCGAGGCGAGGGCGTTTTCCAGGCTGGCACGCAGGAGCGGTCCCAGCATGGCCTCCGGGGCGTCCACGCCGACATCGCGCAAGAGCTCGGAGGCCTGGGCCACGAGGGTGACCATGTGGTTCGAGCCGTGGGCCAGCGCAGCGTGGTAGAGCGTACGGTCACCCTCGGCGATCACGACCGGTTCGGCCCCCATTTCCACCACGAGGGCCTGCGCAATCGGCAGCATGGCCGGGTCGGCCGTCACGCCGAAGCTGCAGTCCAACAGCCGGGTGAGGTCCAGGCTCATGCCGGTGAAGGTCATGGCGGGRTGSAGSGCCAGCGGRATSGCRCCGGCCGCGCGGACCGGGTGCAGGATGCCGACGCCGAACCGCCCGGAGGTGTGGGCGACGATCTGCCCGGGCTGCCAGGCACCCAGTTTCGCGAGACCTTGCACGAGCGGGCCGAGGGCGTCGTCCGGGACCGCCAGGAGCACCAGTTCGGCGCGTTCCACGATCTCCTGGACTTCGAGGATGGGGACGCCAGGCAGCAGGATCTCGGCGCGTTCGCGGCTCGCGTCCGACACGGCTGCGACCCCGACGACGGCGTGTTCGGCGGCGCGCAGCGCCGCCCCCAGCACGGCCCCCACCTTGCCGGCTCCGATGATTCCGACGCCGAGGCGTCCTGGCTTAGGCATGCTGCGGACCTTCCTGTGGCGTGTTTTCGAGGGGTGCCTGTTTGAGGTGCCCGGCCGGCGCGAGCCAGTGTTCGCTGGTCTGCCCCTTCCGGGCGGTGCGGGCGCGGGTGGCCTGCGCGTCGAGCAGGGCGCGTCCCTCGTCCAGCCCGGCTTGGATCAGCCGCGGCGCGACCGGCCCCGCGGTAGTGTGCAGGACCAGGTCTACGACGCCGAAACGCCTGGCCAACGGGCCCTGCTGCAGCGAGATCGACTGCGTGCGCTGGTGCGGGACCAGCACGAGGTGGCGCCACCAGCGGCCGGAGCGGATCAGCAGCGCGGTGTCGGTGGCGGTGAAGCCGTTCCGGCGCCAGCCCAGCGGCGCGAGCAGGCGCGCCCGCCTGGGGGTGGTGACGAAGCCGCCGTCGGCTTCCGCTCCGGAGCCGGCGGGGGCACCCGGCCGGACGGCTGCGGGCGCGAAACCGTTCAGCCCCGCGGTGAAGACGCGCACGGGGTCCGGTGTGCCGGGGTCGGGCAACACCAGCGAGAGCATGCTGAGCACCTCCGGCAGCGTCCCGACCGGCAGYAGGGTGGTCCGCGAGGAGGCCTGGCCCTGGCTGCCTTCCGTTCCGTAGCCGGCCACGTTGATCTGGATGCGGTACCAGCCGAAGATCCGCCAAAGCGGCGGCTGGCTGACGCGCAGGGCCTGGATCCGCCCGGGCGGGAGCGTCACGGCCTGCGTGTCCAGCAGGCCGTAACGCAGCCGGATGCCGTCGGGCGATACGGCGGCGGTGAAGTTGTAGCCCTTGGTGAAGGACTTCCAGTACGCCGCGACCAGGCCCAGGCCGGCCGGGACCAGGTAAAAGTAGAAACTGCGGTTGTCGGTGACGGCGGAGAGCACCACCGACGCCGCGGCGCCTAGGACAATGACGACGCTCTGCTCGCTCAGCGCCAGCGATCCGGCCAGCCGCGGCGGCGGCACGGTCAGCACCGCGCGTTCCGGTGCCTCCCCGGCAGCCACCGCGGGCTGACCCGGCGCCCCC
>NZ_JBFRFD010000039.1:0-12386 GCF_052114645.1 Arthrobacter sp. 2YAF22_2 | reverse complement strand
ACGCCGGATAGCCCTCGGCGTTTTTGAAGGTGCGGCCGTCCACCGTGAGGGTGGCGGGGCAGTCCACCTTGGAATCCGGGGTCATGCCGTTGCGGAACATGGCCAGCGAGTCAACGATCTTGAAGATCGATCCCGGGGCGTATTGGCCCAGCATGGCCGTGTCGTAGCCGTTGCTGCCCGGCCCGGACGCGGCGGCCAGGACCGACCCGCTGGAGGGCCGGAGGGCGACGATCGCCGATGCCGGGCCTACCTTGGCCAGGATGTCCTCGGCCAGTTGCTGAAGTCTCGGGTCCAAGGTGGTCTTCAGCGGGGTTCCAGGCTTCATCGCTTCCTGGAAGAGGACGCGGCGGCCGCCGTTGAGCTGGGCCTTGCGTTGTTCCGCGGTGAGGCCCGCCGTCTGGGCGAAGACCTGGACGCCGTCGGTGCCGCGCAGCTGGGCGTCATACTGCTGCTGCAGACCACCGGTGCCCGTGATGTCACCGGCCTGGAGCGAACCCCCGGATTTCTCGATCTGTTCGGCGCTGGCCTCAGCCGCCGTGCCCAGCAGTGCGCGGGCGAAGGTGCGGGTCGGCGCCAGCGGCAGGGAATCGGCGATGGCCCGAGCGCCGGGAACCGCCGCGATCTGCTCGTCCGTGACGGTCCGGCCGTCCTGGCGCAGGGTGATGGCGGCGACAAACGCTTCGGGGCCGGCGGCCTGCACCTGCTGGGTGAACCCGGCGGGGTCGGCGCCCACCAGCTGCGCAAGCTTGGCGGCGGAGGCGGCAGGGTCAGCCGATCCCAGCCGCGGCTTGTCGATGCCGACGTGAACCACCGGCCGGTAGGTGACCAGCTTCGCGTCGCCGGAGCCCAGGATCTCGGCCCGCTGCGGAGCCTCGGTTGAGGTACCGAGGACCTCGTTCTCGGCGAGTTCGGGCACCAAAGTCGCCGGATTCCATGCCGTCAGCCATTTGTCGCCGGACTTCTTCAAGTGCGCGGAGGTGGTGTATTTCCATTCGGCGGCGCCGATCTTCCAGCTGTAGTTCAGCGGGACCGTCGCGGTGCCGGCATCCAGCGTCAGTTCTCCGGTTTCCACGGCGGGCTTCGCCGGGTCCAGCCCCTTGAACACCGCCTTGAGCTGTTCGTTGGCGGCGGCGGAGTCCTTCCCGTCGAACGGGACGGCGCCGACGTCGAGTGCGGCAACCGCGGACGCGAACCGCTTCGCGGCGTCCTGCGCGCCGGTCCGGCCGTCGTCGCAAGCTACCAGCGAAGCGCCGAGGATGAGGCCAACCAGGCCAAGTGAGAGCTTTTGAATATTCCCCATTCGCGTCATTATGCCCTGTACCGCGGACTACCCCGTGTCACGGCAGGCCCCACAGCCGTGACAGGCGCCGGCGTCAGCCCCGGCGGATGATCCGCCGCTGGGTTGCCACCGCGATCGCGGCCGTGCGGTTGTCCACGCCGAGCTTTCCGTAAATGTGCACCAGATGCGTCTTCACGGTCGCCTCGGAAATGAACAACTGCCTGGCGATGGCACGGTTTCCCAGGCCGGTGGCGAGCAGTTCGAGCAGCTGGATCTCCCGGCTGGACAAGGCCGGCTGGGGGTTGCGGATCCGGCCCAGCAGCCGCGCGGCGACTTCGGGGGCCAGCGCCGTCTGCCCGGCAGCGGCACCCAGGACTGCCTCGCGGATTTGCTCCGGCGGCGCGTCCTTAAGCATGTAGCCGCTGGCGCCGGCCTCCACTGCGGCGAGGATGTCCGCGTCGGAATCAAAAGTGGTGAGAATCAGCACCGGCGGGGCCGGGGTACCGGCCTGACCCGCCTTGATCCTCGCGGTCGCGGTGACCCCGTCCATGCCGGCGCCCATCTGCAGGTCCATCAGGACGACGTCGACCGGCTCGCCCAAGGTGTGCAGCCGCGCCAGGGCGGCCAGCGCGGCGGCACCGTCGGCGGCTTCCTCGGCAACCTCGATGCCCTCGAAAGCCGTTAACATGGCCCGCAGGCCGGCCCTGACGACCGGGTGGTCATCGACGAGGAGAACACGGATCTTATTCACTGCTCCTCCTTCCGGTCCGCGCCGGTGCCGGCTGCCGACGGCGCGAGGTCCTCCAGCGGCAGCCGGATGGCCACCACGGTCCCTTCCGCCGGTGCGGACTCGACGTCGAGGGTCCCGGCCAGGGCCGCAACCCGGTCCCGCAACGCCCTCAGGCCGTAGCCTGATCCGTCGGTCCGGGCCCGCACCGCCGAGGGGTCGAAGCCGGTGCCGTCGTCGAAGATATCCATCGCCACCTCGGTGCCCAAATAGGACAGGGTCACGACTGCGGTGCCGGCGTTCGCGTGGGCCACCACGTTGGCGAGGCTGGCCTGGGCGGCCCTAAGCAGGGTGGTCCGGTAGGGGATGGGCAGCTCCGCGCGGGTTCCGTCGATTTCGAGGCGGCAGCGCAGGACGGCGCCCCGGGCGGCCGCCTCCGTTTCGGTCTGGGTGCACAGCCTGCGCAGGCTGTGCACCAGCGAGCTCCGCTCCAGTTCGGGGGACTGCAGGCCACGGACAAAGTTGCGGGCCTCGGCCAGGTTGGCGGCTGCGGTTTCCTGGACGGTCCGGAGCCGGCTGCGGGCCGTCTCCGTGTCCCCGGCGGCCAGCGCTTGCTCGGCCGAGCGTCCCATCAACACGATGCTGGAGAACCCCTGGGCCAGGGTGTCGTGGATTTCCCGGGCCAGCCTGGTCCGCTCCGCCGCGGTCCCGGCGTCGCGCTGGCTGCGGGCCAGTTCGGCGCGGGTGCTGCGGAGCTCTTCGGCGGCCAGCCGCTGGTTCTCCGCCTCGCGGTAGAGCGCACGGTATGCCAGCCCCGTAACGACGGCGAACCCGGCGCCGAGGGCAGGGCCGAGCATCATCGGCAGTTGCGGGGGGTTCCCGGCCGGGCCGCCGTTGTGGAACCACAGGGCCGTGATCACCAGCAGCGTGCTGGCGGCAATCGCAGCCAACGCCGGCCCCCGGGGCAGCACGTGCAGTTGCAGGAAGAACAGCGGGAAGGCGAGCCAGACGAAGTCCGCGCTGCCCGAGACCAGCAGCAGCCAGAGCAGGCACACGGCGGCCAGCCACGACCCGGCGTAGGGGCCGGGGTTGAAGCGGTCGGGCCGGGCCGAATGGCGTTTCTCCAGGACAGTGCCAGCCAGGTAGACGCCCGCGAGGCACAGGGCAACGGCCAAGCGGAGCCAGGCCACGCCGTGGACCCCCGCGGCCAGCAAGCGGACCACCGCCACGAGCAACAGCACGGCAAATCCCACGTGCAGRCTGACCCGCAGGACCCGCAGGACCAAGGCGGCGCTGGCGGACTCGCTCCCCGCTACGCTGTCTCTGCCGTCCATGGGTTCAGCCTAGCGCCGGGACCTTCCCCGATCGGCCGGAAAGCGGCGCGGGCCGCCCACAATCAACCATTTGGTTGATGGGTGCGCCCACCGGCCGCGAAGCTTGGGGCGGCCGGCTAAAGACCTAGCGCCGGGACCGGCAATCCGAATATGTCCTTCAAGGCATGTTTGGCCGCGTGGAAGCCGGGCATCCCGGTCACTCCCGGCCCCGGCGGTGTGGAGGAGGAGCAGAGATACAGTCCGGAAACAGGTGTCCGCCATGGCACAGGACTCAGCACCGGGCGCCGGAGCACCCCCCGAAGATCCATCGCTCCCGCGCTGAAGTCGCCGCCGACGTAATTCTCGTTGTAGTCCGCCAGCTGGGCTGCAGTCGTCACCCGCCAGCCAACCACCAGATCCCGGAAGCCCGGCGCGAAGCGTTCCAGTTGGTCCATCACCGCACCCCCCATGTCCACCGTGGAGCCGGCCGGAACGTGGCAGTAAGTCCAAAGGATATGCCGGCCGGCGGGGGCGCGGTCCGGGTCGAAGCGGGAAGGCTGCGAGACAAGGACGTAGGGCCGTTCCGGATGCAGGCCCGCGGCCACCAGATGCTCCGCCTCGGCGGTTTCTGCGCGGGTGCCGCCCACGTGGACGGTACCGGCGTCGGCGAGTTCCGGTGCGGCCCAGGGCACCGGCCCGGACAGGATGAAGTCGACCTTGCAGGCGGCGTTGCCGAAGCGGAAGGACTCCAGCGCGCGGCGGTACCGGCGGGGAAGCCGGCTGCCGGCGATCCGGAGCAGTGCCGGCGGAGCAACGTCCAGCAGCGTGGCCCGGGCCGGGGGCAGTTCCGCCAGCGCACCAATCCGCACGCCGGTCTCCACCACCCCGCCGTGGGCCTCAAGATCCGCAACCATCGCCGCGGCGATCGCCGCGGAGCCGCCGATGGGGATCGGCCAGCCGCCGGCGTGGCCCAGTGCTCCCAGCAGCAGTCCGGCGGCGGCCGCGGGCAGTGTCGGCAGGGGAGCGACGGCATGCGCGGCGACCCCGCTAAGCAACGCGGGAGCCAGCTCTTCCCGGAATCTCACGCCCCAGGCGCGCGTGCCCTGTTCGAGGGTCCGCAGTCCGAAGATCGCGGCCGCCAGCGGCTGCACCGGTACCCGCAGCAACTGGTCCAGAGCCACCTCGGCCACGCCGTCCAAACGGTCCAGCAGGGGCGCCATGAGGCGCCGGTAAGCGCCGCCGTCGCGCCCGAGGGCCTCAACTGTCCGCTCCAGCGACCGGTATCCCAGCGCGGCGCGCCCGCCGTCGAGAGGTGCCCCGTGCGAGAGTTCGGGGACCTCCAGCCGGACCCGTCGGGACAGCTCGAAGCCCTGGAAGAACGGTGAAGCCAGGGCCATCGGGTGCACCGCGGAGCACACGTCGTGGAAGTGCCGGGGCTCGATGAGTTCCGC
This sequence comes from Arthrobacter sp. 2YAF22_2, assembly GCF_052114645.1. Lineage (NCBI taxonomy): Bacteria > Bacillati > Actinomycetota > Actinomycetes > Micrococcales > Micrococcaceae > Arthrobacter > Arthrobacter sp. 2YAF22_2. The sequence continues at coordinate 7,616 of NZ_JBFRFD010000039.1, read as the reverse complement.
GGTCCGGAGACCGCCGCCCACCGAGTCGGCCGCCTCGTAGAGGTGCACTGCCAGCCCCGCCCGCGCCATGGTCACCGCGGCCGCCAACCCGTTGGGGCCCGATCCGACGACGGCGACGTCAGGGACCGGCATCAGGCGTCAACATTGGCGCGCCGCCACGGCAGCACGGACGCGGAAGGGCGCAGGACGTCCAGACGCAGCCAGTCGGCGGCACGGTCAAACGGGCCGCCGTGCGGATCGTCCTCGCCGTGCCGGCGGATGACGTCGTAGCCCGGGTCGCAGATGTCCCACACCACACGCGCCATGAGGTAGCCGGTGGCCAGCATGTGCGCCAGGACTGCCAGCACGTAGTAGGGCATGTCGATATTGTGCTGGGTCGGGCCGCCGCTGGTCACCTGGCCCAGGTACATCCAGATGGCGGCCCAGTGCAGCCCCTCGATGGCCTGCCAGATCAGGAAGTCCCGCCACCTGGGCCGGGCCAAGGCCAGCAGCGGGATCAGCCAGATCACGAACTGCGGCGAGTAGACCTTGTTGGTGAGGATGAAGGCGGCGACGATCAGGAACACCAGTTGGGCCAGCCTGGGGCGGCGCGGCGCCGCGAGGGCCAGGACCGCTATCAGCACGCAGGCTGCCAGGAAGACGTTCAGGGCCAGGCCGTTGATGGTTTCCGCGTCCAGTGGTTTCCAGCCGAGCCTTCCGGCCACCAGGTTGTATGCGAACCAGGGGGAGCTGTACCCCGCCGGCCGCGACTCGGTGAACTGGTAGAAATACTTCCAGCCGGCCGGGTCGCCGGCGGCCGCCGGGAGGTTCACGGCCAGCCAGGTCACCGCGGCCGCGCCGGCAGTGACGAGGAAGGCCCGGATCTTGCCGGTGCGGAGGGCCAGCAGCACGACGGCGCCGAGGATCAGCACCGGGTAGAGCTTTGTCGCGGCGCCAAGGCCGATGAAGAGGCCGGCGAGCAGCAGTTTGTCCCGCGCGAAGAAGTACATGCCCAGGGCCAGCAGCCCGACGGCCCACATGTCCCAGTTGATGAAGCCGGCGAGGACAATACCGGGGGCGACGGCCACCATCGCGGCGTCCCAGGCCCGGCGTCGTGCGGTGCGGGCGGTGGCCAGCACCGCGACGATCCAGACGGCGACAACCAAGGTGGCGTTGACGTCGAAGTAGGCCAGGATCCGCGAGTTGCTGACTCCCTCGCCGGGCACCAGAAGAGCCGTGGCGCCGGCGATGAAACCCATCAGCACGGGGTACTCGAAGAAGCTCCCCGCGGTGACGAAGGGGAAGTCCCCATCGCCCAGGCCGCGGTTTTTGAATAGTTCGGCGAAGTCGGAGTAGCAGGTGGCATAGAACTGGCCGGGGGACTCCCAGCCGTTGCTGCGGCAGTAGCCCTTCAGCAGAATCCCCAGCAGGGCCGCGAGGACGGTGAGCAGGACAAGGACACGTTCCACGGTGAAGAGCCCGGGGGAAACGATGCCGGGAGCCGTGCGGCGGCCCAGCGGTCCGCCGATGACTTCGGTGAAGTTCCGCAGCAGCAGATCACTGCGGCTGGGGACGACCAGTCGGGTCCGCTTGCGGTGCTCCGGCCGCGCTGTCTCCTGCATGACTCGAGCTTACCGGGGCGGCCGGGCTCTCCTGCGGCAAGACCGGCGCGGAAACGGGGCTGCCGAAATGCCGGAGGCGAAGCGGAGCTGCGAAAGCAGCGGCGACCCCAGCCGCCAGGACGGTGGTTGATGGGGGTCGGTCGTTAAAGCAAGGAGCCCACGCGCCGCCGCGTGGGCTCCTTGCGGATTTGCTTGGCGGAGTGTCATCAAGTCCTCCTTCGACGGGCGCAGGCCCTGCCGGGTTAAGGCCGGGACGGCACGTCATCAGCGGATGTTTCCCAGCCGGTGCATGGCGAGGAAGATGTCTTCGCGCCGCTGCTCAAGCAGTTGGGCGTTGAACTGCGTCTTTTCCCTGCGCTCCGGCCTGGGATTGAAGATGCGAATGTTCTGCAGTCGTCGGATCATGGTGGTCACCTCCTCCTGGGGTCTCGGTGGGGACGTTGATTCCGCGGGTTCCCGCCGGGCGGCGGAAGCGGCGGTTGGACTCGCTGCGATAGTCACGGTTGCCTTTCTTGGTTGAAGAAGTGGAAAGAAATTGGGCATGACAAATAGAGCCTTGTAAATCAAATAAGCTGCCCGAAATTGGGCGCGGAATAGTCCGGCTCTAATGAGGTGGTTTCGCAAAGCGAAAGAATGGCCCCTGCCCGCAACGGCGCCGCAGCCCCAACAAGAAGCTGGGTTCCGAACTATGGGGGTGCTGCGCACCTGGGGTTACTGCGCAACCGCGAGGGTTCCGCTGGGTCCGACTTCCGTGCCGGCCGTCCCAAGGGCGGCCTGGCCATGTTCCTGCTGCGGCGTCAGGCCGACAGCGGAGGAACTAGCAGGCGGGCAGTCCGACTTTCGGGCGCGGGGCAGCGACAGAGGCCGGGGTGGCGGTGAGGGTGTACATCCATCCGCTAGTCAAAGTATTCATTTTCCCAACCTCCTTTTCTGTTCTGCCGTGGCTCCGGCTGACTGCCGGGCGACGCGCGCCGCGTCCCCGGCAAGTCGCTCTTGGGGACACGAATAAAAATACACCACAAATGCGGCGCTTGACCACTAAATCATAAGAATTCTCGGAGAAACTTTTTTGCGGGAGAGTTTATAGACCCCAGCGCACGACGGCGGGGGTCTTTTTATCCCAGCCGAGCGTGCAAACTTTCGCGGTCCCAAGTACGAAATGCCGGCCCTCATGCGCGGCCAATCCGAGCCAGCGTGCGGTAAGGATTCGAGAGAAGTGGCCGTGCGCGACAATAAGCACATTGTCCAGTCCGGATTCCAGCACCCGGGCGACGATCTTGTCCGCGCGGGCGGCGACGTCGTCCAGTGTCTCCCCGTTGGGCACGCCGTGGGTCCAGATCAAGTAGTCGGGGTTGTCCTTGCGGATCAGATCCGAACTGATGCCTTCGTAGTCGCCGTAATCCCATTCCACCGCCAGGGGTTCCAGCTGGGCGTCGGGGAAACCTGCCAGCTCGGCAGTCCGGCGTGCGCGGCGCAGGGGCGAGGTCAGCACCAGGTCGAAGTCGACGGCGTCGAGCACCTTCCGCGCCTCGACGGCCTGCTGCTCGCCTTCCACCGTGAGCGGGAGGTCGGTGAGGCCGGTGTACTGCCCACTCTTGGACCATTCCGTTTCACCATGGCGCAGGATCCAAAGCTGCGGGCGGGGCGGGTTGGACGGTGCAATCACTTAGGGCTCCTCAGTTGGGGACAAATCGGCGGCGGCAGCCTCGGGCTGCGCCGCCCACCATTCGTGCAGCTTGGCTTCGGCCACGGCGGACTCCAGCGGGCCGTGTTCCATCCGCTCCTCCAGCAGGAATTTGTAGGCCCGGCCCACCACGGGGCCCGGCTTGATTCCCAGCAGCGCCATGATCCGGCCGCCGTCGAGGTCGGGACGGACGGCGTCGAGGGATTCCTGCTCGCGGAGGGCGGCGATGCGCGCTTCAAGGTCGTCATAGGCGAAGGCGAGCCGCTCGGCCTTGCGCTGGTTGCGGGTGGTCACATCCGACCGGGTCAGACGGTGCAGGCGCTCCAAGAGCGGCCCGGCGTCGGTGACGTAGCGCCGGACGGCTGAATCGCTCCAGCCTGCCTCGCCGTAGCCGTAGAAGCGCATGTGCAGCTCCACCAGGCGGGCCACGGCCTTGATGGTGTCATTATCGAAACGGAGCGCCTTCATCCGTTTCGATGTGAGCTTGGACCCCACCATGTCATGGTGACGGAAGCTCACCGCGCCGCCGGCCTCGAAGCGGCGCGTGGCGGGCTTACCGACGTCGTGCATGAGGGCGGCGAAACGCAACACAAAGTCCGGGCCGGGCACGGGGCCGTCGGCACCGGATTCGAGTGCCGCGGCCTGCTCCAGGACCTGCAGCGAGTGCTGGTACACGTCCTTGTGGCGGTGGTGCTCGTCGGACTCGAGACGCAGGGCCGAGACTTCGGGCAGCACGAACTCCGCCAAGCCGGTCTCCACCAGCAGGTCCACACCGGTGCGGGGCCGGTCGGCGCAGATGATCTTGACCAGCTCGTCGCGCACCCGCTCCGCGGAGATGATCTTGATCCGCTCGGCCATGCTGGCCATCGCCTGCCGAACGTCCGGGTGAACCGTCACGCCCAGCTGGGCCGCGAAGCGGGCGGCGCGCATCATCCGCAGCGGGTCATCGGAAAAGGAGTCTTCCGGCGAGCCTGGCGTGGCCAGCGTGGAGGAGTGCAGGTCCCGGACCCCGCCAAAGGGGTCCACCAGTTCCATCGTCGGCAGCCGCAGCGCCATGGCGTTGATGGTGAAGTCCCGCCGCAGCAGGTCATCGGTGAGTGACGCTCCGAACGCCACCACCGGTTTGCGCGACTCCGGATCGTACGCCTCGGCGCGGTACGTCGTGACCTCAATTTGGAACCCGGCCTTGCGCATGCCGATCGTTCCGAAGGCGCGCCCGATCTCCCAGTAGGTGTCCGCCCACTTCTTGATCAGCGCGACCGTCTGGTCGGGCGTCGCGTCGGTGGTGAAGTCCAGGTCCGGCGAAACCCGGCCCAGGAACAAGTCACGCACGGGTCCGCCCACCAGGGAAAGTTCATGCCCGGCGTCGACAAAGCGCTGCCCCAGCTCAAGGACCACCGGATCTACCTGGAAGTCGACGGTGTGGGGGTCAGTCTGCTGATGTGGGTGCGCCATAGTCTCTTAAGCTTGTCAGAATTCCCGGCCAGCGCCACACCGGGAACCGTCCGGGATCCCCCGCCGGTCCGCGGCCCTTGGCGGCAGGGGCGCCAATCCGGTTTTCCGCCGGCCACTTTCCTGTCATGTTTAGGTCATCAAGTCAGGGCAACTGTAGTTAGAGTGGACTTTATGGCCCATCCCGTACCGAGCGCTCCCGGCAGGAGGACAAACGCACCGTTGCCCTCGGCAATCGGTGCCAATGTCGCGCCGGCCCAGCACCCGGGCCAGGGTTCGCTGCCGACCGTGGAGGAAATCTCCGCCGGCGGCGTCGTGGTGGACACGTCCGACGCCGAGCTGCGGGTTGCGATCATTGCCCGCCTCAACCGGGGCGGCCGCCTCGAATGGTGCCTGCCGAAGGGCCATCCGGAAGGCAAGGAAAGCAATGAGGAAGCCGCGGTCCGTGAAATCGCGGAAGAAACCGGGATCGAGGGCAAGATCCTGGCGCCGCTGGGCAGCATCGACTACTGGTTTACCGTCAGCGGACACCGGGTCCACAAGACCGTCCACCACTATCTCCTGCAGTCCACCGGCGGGGACCTGACCATCGAAAACGACCCGGACCACGAGGCCGTGGATGTCGCCTGGGTTCCCATCCACGAACTGGCCCGCAAGCTCTCCTTCCCTAATGAGCGCCGCATCGCGGACCTCGCCCGGGAAGTCCTGCCCGAACACCGCTGAGTCTGCCGCCTACGGCGCCGGGACGCCGGTCCGGCCGGGACCCGCGCCGTACCGGCGGCCGGATTGCGCACAAAGGCGCGCCCGGGTGAGACGATGAAGACAATGTCTGCCGCCACGCCCTCCCCAGAAAAGCCAGCCCCCGCCGGGGCCGCCGCCGCCCCGGCGGCCCAACCCAGCGAGGCACGTTCCAGCGCCGTGATGGCTGCCGGAACCCTGGTTTCGCGCTTCCTGGGTTTCGGGAAGACCTGGATGTTGGCAGCGGCCTTGGGTCTCGGTTCCACCGTGACCGACACGTTCATCAACGCCAACAACCTGCCGAACCTGATCTTCCTGCTGGTGGCCGGCGGGGTGTTCAACGCCGTCCTGGTGCCCCAGATCATCAAGGCCAGCAAGGGTCCGGACCGCGGCGCCGACTACATCAGCCGGCTGCTGACGCTGGCCGTTGTGGTGCTGCTCTCGCTGACGCTGCTGGTCACGCTTCTGGCCCCCTGGGTGATCGAACTGACCACGCAGGGCTACTCACCGCAGCAGAAATCGCTGGCCGTGTCCTTTGCGTTCTGGTGTCTGCCGCAGATTTTCTTCTACGGCCTGTACGCCCTGCTCACCCAGGTCCTGAACGCCAACGGCGCCTTCGGCCCCGCCATGTGGGCGCCGATCCTGAACAATATTGTCGCGATCGCCGGACTGGGCATGTTCATCTGGATTCTGGGCGCAAACGCCAGCAACCCGCACACGCTGGACAACTGGGGGCCCTTCCAGACCTTGCTGGTCGCAGGGTTCTCGACGATCGGTGTGGTCGCGCAGACCGCCATCCTGCTGATCCCCGTCCTGCGGCTGCGGCTGGGCCTCCGGCCGCGCTTTGGCTGGCGCGGCGTGGGTCTGGGGCAGGCCGCAAGGTTGAGCGTGTGGACGCTGGCCACCGCCGCCGTCGGGCAGCTGGCGTTCCTCTACGTCATGCGCATCGCCACGATCCCGGGGGCCGAGCGCCTCCGGCTTGAGCGAGCGGGGGACCACGCCGCAGCGGCAACGCTACCCGGCAACGCCGTGCTGGAGGTCGCCAGCCAGCTCTACCTGCTCCCGCATTCCATCATTGCGCTCTCGCTCGCCACGGTCCTGTTCAACCGGATGACCCGCGCCTCCCAGGACGGCAACCGGGCCGAGCTGCGGCGGGCGCTGTCGCACGGCCTGCGCACCATGGCCGTCGCCACGGTTTTCGGGGCCCTGGCRCTCTTCGCCCTCGCGGGCCCGCTGGGCATGTTCTTCTCGGGCGAAAACCGGCAGGACGGCGTCATGCTGGCCCAGACGCTCACCATCCTGGCCCTCAGCACCCCGTTCATGAGCGCCAACTTCATGATGTCCAGGGTCTTCTACGCCAACGAGGATGCCCGAACACCGTTCTTCATCCAGCTGGTGCTCGCCATCGTCAATGTCGTGGCGGCCTTCTTCATCCAATTCCTGCCCTTCGACCGGATCATTTTCGCCATCGCCCTGCTCTACACCGGCGGGAACATCCTTTCCGTCGTGGTCAGTGCGACCTTCCTGCGCCGGCTCCTCGGGCACCTGGACGGCCCGCGCGTGGCCAGCTCATACATCCGGATGGGCTACGCGGCGCTCGGCTCGGCGTTGGCCGGCGCCGGTGCACTGTGGCTCATGGGCAGCTACAAGGCCGATGGCTTCGCCTGGAGCAGCCGACCGGCGGCCCTGGTGACGGTCGTCGTCGTCGGGCCGGTAATGCTCGCCGTCTACCTCGTCCTCTTGAAGGTCCTCCGGGTCACGGAACTGCGGGATCTGCTGCAGCCCTTGCTGGGCAGACTGCGGCCCGCTCCTGCTGAGGCCCCGGCACGCGCTACCACTTCGGTGGATACCGGTCTGATCCCCAGGATCTCCGGCGAGTTCGACGCCGCTTCCTTCCGTGCCGGCCCGGAACTGCGTGGCGAGGACGCCGCGGACTGGGGAGTCGACGGCGGCTACCTCCCCGAAGAAGAGCTGCCGAGCACCGCCCAGGGCAGCCAGGGACGGGCCGAGATTCCCCTGCCTGGCCGGCGGACCTACCAGGGCCAGGCCGGCCACAACCCATACTTCCCGTTCGGCCGGCGGAAGAAAAAATGAAGTGCTTCTGCTTCCGGTCACCGGGATCACACGGCGCGGACACTGCA
>NZ_JBFRFD010000038.1:0-12465 GCF_052114645.1 Arthrobacter sp. 2YAF22_2 | reverse complement strand
CCCGCAGGCTGTCCACCCAGTTGCGGAGCAAGCGCGCGCCGGCGTCGCCGGATTTCTCCGGGTGGAACTGCGTGGCGCACAGCGGACCGTTTTCCACCGCGGCGATGAACGGCGCGCCGTGCTCGGACCAGGTGACGAGCGGGGCAGCCATGCGCGGCTGGACCACGTCGAAGTCCCAGTGCTGGACGCCGTAGGAGTGGACGAAGTAGAAGCGTTCGTTTTCAACGCCGGCGAACAGCCGGGACCCCTCGGGCACAGTGACAGTATTCCAGCCCATGTGCGGCACGACCTCGGCCGGCAGGAGCTCGACGGTGCCGGGCCACTCCCCCATGCCCTCGGCGACGGTGCCGTGTTCCACTCCGGTTTCGAAGAGGACCTGCAGCCCGACGCAGATCGCGAGCACGGGCCGGTGGCCGGCAACGCGGCGGCCGATCATCCGCAAGGCGTCGACGGCCTTGAGTTCCTTCATGACGGTTTCGAAGGCCCCGACGCCGGGCACGACGAGCCCGTCGGCATTGAGCACGTCCGCGGGCTTGGCGCTGAGGATGACCTCGGCCCCGGCGCGTTCGAGCGCGCGGACGGCCGAGCGGACGTTACCGGAACCGTAGTCGAGCACGGTCACGGTGGGCTTGCCATCCGGCGATGCCGGCTTCCGGGTGGCATGCGGGTTGATGACGGCGCCGTCCTGGAGCACCTTGCCGGTCACAGGGCACCCTTGGTGGAGGGAATGCCCTCGACCCGGGGGTCCGGCTCCACGGCGGCCCGGAGCGCCCGGGCGAAGGCCTTGAACTGGGCCTCGACAATGTGGTGCGGGTCGCGGCCGGCGGTGACGTTCATGTGCAGGCAGATGCCGGCGTGCAGCGTGATGGCCTCGAAGACGTGGCGGGTCAGCGACCCGGTGAAGTGGCCGCCGATGAGGTGGTACTCCTGACCCGCCGGCTCGCCGGCGTGGACCAGGTAGGGGCGGCCGGACACGTCGACGACGGCGTGCGCCAGCGCCTCGTCGAGCGGGATCGAGGCCTGGCCGAAGCGGCGGATGCCCGCCTTGTTTCCCAGCGCCGTGCGCAGGACCTCGCCAAAGGTGATGGCAACGTCTTCGACGGTGTGGTGGACGTCGATGTGGGTATCGCCGGTGGCCTTGACCGTGAGGTCGATCAAGGAGTGCTTGCTCAGGGCCGTCAGCATGTGGTCGTAGAACGGCACGGAGGTGCTGATGTCCGAGACGCCGGTCCCGTCCAGGTTGATTTCGACCAGCACGGAGGACTCGCTGGTGGTCCGTTCCAGGCGGGCTGTACGGGCCTCGGCAGCGGCTGATCCGGTGTTGCTCATGTGGGGGTGTCCTTTGGATGAAGGCTGGCGCCCGGCGAACAGGGCGCAGTGCGTGGGTCCTGCGTTAAGTCTAGGCGGACTGTACATCCCGGCTGGTCAGGATCCGTTCGAGCGCCTGCAGAAAGGCTGTGGTTTCCGTCTCAGTCCCGGCCGTGACCCGCAGGTGGCCGGGGATACCGACGTCGCGGATGAGCACGCCGGCGTCCAGGAGTGCCTGCCAGACCTCATGCGGGTTCTCGAGGCCGCCGAAGAACACGTAGTTGGAATCGGAGGCGGCCGGCTTGAGCCCCAGCCGGATCAGCTCCGCGACAATCCGGTCCCGCTGCCGCTTGATGTCCTCGACGTCGGCCATCAGCGCAACGCGGTGTCGCAGGGCGGCCAGTGCCGTGGCCTGGGTGATGGCGGACAGGTGGTACGGGAGCCGGACCAGCCGGAGGGCATCCGTGACCTCCGGTGCTGCCGCCATGTAGCCCAGCCGCGCGCCGGCCAGGGCGAAGGCCTTGCTCATGGTGCGCGAGATGATCAGCCGCTCGCGGCCGGGCAGCAGCGTGAGGGCGCTGGGGGTCCCATCGTGGGCGAATTCGTGGTAGGCCTCGTCGACGATCACGATGCTCTGGCTGGCTTCTCCGGCCTCATAGACGGCCTCCACGACGTCAATCCCCAGGCCGGTGCCGGTGGGATTGTTCGGGGAACAGAGGAATACGACGTTGGGCTTCAGTTCACGGACCTGGCGTGCCGCCGATTCGGCGCTCAGACCGTAGTCCTCGGCCCGGACGCCGACGATGTATTCGGTGTCCGTGCCGGCAGCCAGCAGTGGGTACATGGAGTACGTGGGAGGGAATCCGAGAGCGGTGCGGCCCGGGCCGCCGAAGGCCTGGAGGATTTGCTGGAGGACTTCATTGGAGCCGTTCGCTGCCCAGATGTTGGTGGCGTCCAGTCCGTGGCCGAGATATTCGGCGAGGCCTTCGCGCAGTTCGGTGAACTCGCGGTCGGGGTACCGGTTCAGCCCGGTTGCGGCTTCGGTGACGGCCGCGACGATGGCGGCGCGGACGTCCGCCGGAACGCCATGGGTGTTCTCGTTGACGTTCAGCAGGATAGGGACATCCAGCTGGGGTGCGCCATAAGGGCGCAACCCGCGCAGATTCGTCCGGAGGGGCAGTCGGTTGAGTCGCTCTAGCTGGTCAGTCACCGTCCCAGTTTAAGCGTGTACGGCGCCGGACCCGAAACTGTGACCGGCAGCGCCCGACGTGCGTGGCCGACTCACGCCGGCCGGGGCGGCTCGCCCGGAATCCCGGTCCGGGCGCCGCCTACTTGGTGGGCACAAAGAGCTGCTGTCCGGAGATGACGCGGGGATCACCGAGGTTGTTCAGCTGCACGATGTCCGCCACGACGTCGCGGGGATCACGCTCCGGGGCCACGGCGCCTGCAATCGCCCACAGTGACTCCCCCGGCTGGACGGTGACTGTGACCGTCGGCGTGAGCGAGAGCCCTGCGGATGAGTCGGCGGCCTTGGCCGGAGCATTCAGGAAGCCGGCGAGTGAAAGCAGGAGGACCGCCAGCAGCATCAGCGGCAATCCGAAGAAGACGAACCGGCCCCGGCGGGTGAGCCGCAGCGGAGCCTGTGCCATGGCAGTGGGCGCAGGCTTCCGGCCGACGAGGGCCAGGCTGCCTGCGTCGTGGCGGACGGCACGCTGGCGGTCGGCATCGCGGTCGAAAATGTTATGCGGGCCGAACGACTCGAACTGCGCCCTCGTGGACCGGGCCTGATCGAATGGGCCTTGGTCGGATGGGGCTTGATCGGATGGGGCCGCCTGGACCCTGACCGCCTTGGGATGGGCGGCACGGACGGGAGCGGATACCAGCGAACCGGGAATTGCGCTTACTGCTGACATGAACTGAGCCCTCCTGGACTTATCTGTGCCGCCCGGCGTACTCCACTTACCTGCCGCCAACCGACCGAACCATCGAACGCAAACCTTCGAAACATATTCATTCATCGCAAACTTCGAACATAGGGCCGAACCTCGCGGTTCACTCCCCGCACTCGGATTCGAACATATCTTCGAACTCTGCTGGTTCTGTTTTAGCACTTATGAACGAACATTGTCGAGACTCACTAGAACAAATGTTTGAAAAACCTTGGCGGCTGGCCTATTTTTGAAGCACAGGACAACCACTCGAGTTGATCAACAGCAGTTGACCAGCGGGGTCTGACTTTTTGCAGACCCACTGATTCCGGCCACCACATCGGCCGGGCGGAAATGGAAAGGCGTGGCCAAGATGGCAGCACAAGCCGCCCGCGGGAGGGCCGCCCAGCGCAGCCCCCAGACCGCCCGGGCGCCCAAGAGCCTTACCGTCCGKCARAAGAAGATCCTGGAGACCATCCAGCGTTCCGTCACGGACAACGGGTACCCGCCCTCGATGCGGGAGATCGGCGACACGGTGGGGCTGGCCAGCCTCTCCAGCGTCACCCACCAGCTTTCCCAGCTGGAGAAGCTCGGTTACCTGCGGCGTGACCCTAAGCGGCCCCGTGCCATGGAAGTGCTGATGCCGCTGACGCTCGATGAGGGCAGCACGAAGATTTCCGGAGTGGGGAAGCCCGGCGGCCTGCGGGCTGTGGGTGGCCTCGCCGTCTCGGAGCTTGCCAGCGCCACGGACACCGCAATGGTGCCGTTCGTGGGCCGGATCGCCGCCGGCGGTCCGATCCTTGCCGACCAGGTGGTGGAGGACGTGATGCCCCTGCCGCGCCAGCTGGTGGGCCACGGCGAATTGTTCATGCTTCGGGTGGCCGGCGATTCGATGATCGACGCCGCCATTTGCGACGGTGACTGGGTGGTGGTCCGGCGCCAGAACGACGCCATCAATGGCGACATCGTTGCCGCGCTGCTCGATGACGAAGCCACAGTCAAGACGTTCCGGCAGCGCGACGGCCACACCTGGCTGCTTCCGCAGAACACCCAGTATGAACCGATCTTAGGCGACCATGCCGTCATCATGGGCAAGGTCGTCTCGGTCTTGCGCTCCCTGTAGCACTCCCCCGCCGCACCGCCACAAAGGCCCCCTCCGGAAACCGGGCGGGGCCTTTGGCGTACCCTACGTGGCGGGCTGCGGGGCGGGGGCCTCGGTGCCGAGACGTTCGAGGGCGGCGAGGGCTACTGCTTGGTCGGTGGTGGGCCAGAACGGCGGCAGCGCGGCCCGGAGGAACCCGCCGTAGCGCTCGGTGGACAGCCGCGAGTCCAGGACCGCGACGACGCCCCGGTCCGACGTCGAGCGGATCAACCGCCCGGCGCCCTGGGCGAGCCGGATCGCAGCGTGGGTGGCCGAAACACTCATGAAGCCGTTTCCGCCGGACTGGGCCACGGCGCGGGACCGGGCAGTCATCAGCGGGTCGTCGGGGCGCGGGAACGGGATCCTGTCGATCACCACCAGGCGGCACGAGTTTCCGGGGACGTCCACGCCCTGCCAGAGCGACATGGTGCCGAAGAGGCAGGTATCCGGTTCGTCGGCGAACTGCTTCACGAGCCCGGTCATGGTCGACTCGCCTTGGCAGAGAATGCGCAGGCCCAGCCGGGGCCGCATCGCATCGGCAGCCTCTTCGGCGGCGCGCCGGGAAGAGAACAGGCACAAGGCCCCACCGCCGGAGGCGCGGATCAGTTTCTCCAGCTCGTCGAGGGCCTCCGGGGATGTTCCGCGGCCGGGCTTGGGCAGGTGTTTGGCGACGTAGAGAATCCCCTGCTTCGGGTATTCGAACGGGGACCCGACGTCGACGCCGGTCCAGCTGGGAGCCCCCGGCCCCACCAGGCCGAGGCCTCCGGCGGCCGGTTCGAAGGCCGCACCGATCGCCAGCGTTGCCGAGGTCAGGACGACGGTATGGTCGGCGAACAATCCCTCCCGCAGCCGCCCGGCGACGCTGAGCGGGGCCACGTTGATCAGCGCTGGCGCCGAGTCGTCCGGCTGCGAGTAGCCCTGTTGCGGGTCGAAGCTGCTGTTGCGGGAGAACCAGACCACTTCGCGGTTCTCCTTGGCTGCGAGCAGCCGTTCGCACAGTTCCAGGATCACCATCAGGCGGGACCGAGCGAGCTGGCGCCCGCCGTCGGCCGTGCTGGCGCTGTCCCCCTTGGAGTCGGAGAGCGCGGCGCGGCAGGCGTCGCGCAACTGGTCCACGCAGTCGAGCTGCTCGCTGTTCAGGCCGTTCGGCATCAGTCCGCTGGGCACGCCCTCAATGGCGAGTTCAAGGTTGGACGCGGCGTTGTTGAGCGCGTCCACGGTGATTCCGGTGTGCTTGCGGGCGCCGGACGCTGCGGCGTGCACCATGGCCACGGACAGTTGCCCGGACACGGCGCCCGTGACGCGGTCCTGCAGTTCGTGCGCTTCATCCACCACGACGACGTCGTACTCTGGCAGCACCGCCAGGCCTTCGAACGCGCTGACGGCCAGCATGGCGTGGTTGGTGACGACGACGTCGGCGTCGGCGGCGTTTTGCCGGGCCAGTTCGCTGAAGCATTCGGCGGCCAACGGGCACTTTTGCGCGCCCAGGCATTCCATCGAAGTGACGGAGACCTGCCGCCAGGCGCGGTCGGTTACGCCGGGCATGAGCTCGTCGCGGTCCCCAGTCACGGTGTCCTCGGCCCATTCGCGGAGCCGGACCACCTCCTTGCCGAGCTGGGACGACGGGCCGCCCATGGCGGCGGCGAAGTGCGGCACAGAGGTGTCCTCGCCGAGGGAGAACAGCTGGCCCTCGGACGGTTCCTCGGACGGGAAGCCGCCGTCGAGTTTGTGCCGGCACACGTAGTTGGAGCGGCCCTTGACGAGCGCGACCTTCACGGGCCGGTCCAACGCCGGGGTGATGGTCTTGAGCAGCCGCGGCAGGTCCCGGCCGACGATCTGGGTCTGCAGTGCCAGGGTGGCGGTGGAGACCAGGGTCGGTTTGTCACTGACCAGCGAATGGGCGATCAGCGGAATCAGGTAGGCCAGGGACTTGCCCGTGCCGGTGCCTGCCTGGACCAGCAGGTGGTCGCCGGTTTCGATCGCCCGGGCCACCTGCCGGGCCATCTCGTGCTGGCCGTCGCGGCTCTGGCCGCCCATGCCCGCGACCGCCCGGTCGAGCAGTTCCACCACGAACTGCTCGCCGGACGGGCTGTCTTCCGCCGGTTCAGTCATTGCTGACGAAAGAGTCCAGTTCGGCCGCGAGTCCCTCGCGCACCATCACCACGGCACGGGTGCCGGTCTCCTCGTGGTCCAGGCTAATGATCTCGGCGTCGGTCTCGTGCAGTTTGCTGAGCAGGTCCCCCCGGTTGTACGGGATCAACAGCTCCAGCTTGACGCTGGGCCGCGGGATGCCCTCGCTGATGGCCTTCAGCAGTTCCGGAATGCCTTCGCCGGTGCGGGCCGAGACCACGACGTGCCGCGGCTCGCGCTGCTTTAGCCGTTCGATCACGAACGGATCGGCAGCGTCGGCCTTGTTCAGGACGATGATTTCGGGCACCTTGCGGGCGTCGACTTCGCTGAAGACCTCCCGGACCGCGGCGATTTGGCCTTCCGGATCGGGGTGGGACACGTCGACGACGTGCAGGATCAGGTCCGAGTCGGCGACTTCTTCCAGGGTGGAGCGGAAGGCTTCCACCAGCTGGGTGGGCAGCGAGCGGACGAATCCCACGGTGTCGGCGAGGGTGTAGCCCAGCCCGTCGGAGGTTTCGGCCTTGCGGACTGTTGGGTCCAGGGTGGCGAACAGCGCGTTCTCAACCAGGACGCCGGCGTCGGTGAGCCGGTTCAGCAACGAGGATTTGCCGGCGTTGGTGTAGCCGGCGATCGCCACCGACGGTACCGCGTTACGRCGGCGGTTGGCCCGCTTGGTTTCCCGGGCCGGCTTCATCGCGGCGATTTCGCGCCGCAGTTTGGCCATCCGGGTGCGGATCCGGCGGCGGTCCAGTTCGATCTTGGTTTCACCTGGACCGCGGGAACCCATGCCCGCTCCGGCCCCGCCCACCTGGCCACCGGCCTGGCGGGACATCGACTCGCCCCAGCCGCGCAGGCGCGGGAGCAGGTATTCGAGCTGGGCCAGTTCGACCTGGGCTTTGCCCTCGCGGCTCTTGGCGTGCTGGGCGAAGATGTCCAGGATCAGTGCCGTGCGGTCGATGACCTTGACCTTGACGATGTCTTCCAGTCCGCGCCGCTGGGAGGGGGCCAGTTCGGCGTCGACCACCACGGTGTCGGCGCCGGTGGACATCACGATGTCCTTGAGTTCCTGTGCCTTGCCCGACCCCAGGAACGTTCCCGGATCCGGCTTCGCGCGGCGCTGGACGAGCCCGTCCAGGACCTCGGAACCGGCGGTCTCGGCCAGTGCTGCCAGCTCGCGCAGGGAATTCTCGGCGTCGGCAAGCGTTCCCTCGGACCAGAGTCCAGCGAGCACGACGCGTTCCAGGCGCAGCTGCCGGTACTCGACTTCGGTGACGTCTTCAAGTTCCGTCGACAGGCCGGCGGTGCGGCGCAGCGCGTGGCGTTCCTCAAGATCCTGCTGGTCGCCGTCGTAGCTGCTGCGTTCCTCATCGAGCCGCGAAATCGCCTGCGCTTTGCCGAACACCGCCCTGGACTCGCCGGGGTGCCCCGCGTCGTCGCGACCGGCCTTCAGGGCAGGAGCGTCTTTGGACAGGATCCGGTCGATGACAGCCTGGATTTCTGCAGGACTCATGTCCTGGTCGGCTGAATCGGGTCCGGTGTTGGGCTGGCTGGTCATGGTCTCCTTTGAAGGGTCTGCAATTTCAGAATAGTGCTGTTCAGTGCTTCGTGGCGCGGTATTCGCGCTGGGCTGACGACTGTTGGTCATCTATGCCTCCTGGTTGCCGGCGGCTGCGACGCCGCAAACCGGACGGGGCTCCGTGGCGGAGCGGTGAAAGTGGAAGGACAAGGCGTCGAAAACGCGGCGTGGGACAGTGGGAAACCGTCCGTTCAGGACCGAAAGACAGCTGCTGCCGCGGCATGTGAGTCCTCACGATGACTCCAAGCGGCTCTGCTCCAAGCGGGCTGGGCGCCGAGGCGATGCCGGGCATCGCCGGCGGGCGCGCTGAGCGGAAGGTAACTACCTGCGTCGCTGCGGGGGCGGGACTCCGAGGAAGAAGCGAAGGCCCGTGCCGGCTACTTGAAGATCAAGATCATGTATTTAACGTTAGCAGACCGTTCCCCGACCCCGGCACGCGCGGGCCTTGGGCCCGGCTGCGCCGGTTTCCCATTCCGCCGGACGGCCAACTAATCTGGCCAGTTATGGAGTCTGCACACTATTTCAGCGCCCAGCCGGCCGGGCCGTTCACCCGCAAGCCTCTCACCGTGAACCTTGCCGGCGAACAGCGGCACCTGCAGACGTCCTCCGGGATCTTCAGCCCGGACGCCCTCGACAAGGGAACCGCCGTCCTGCTCGCTGATGTCCCGGCTCCGGCACCGCAGGGGAACCTGCTGGACATCGGTTGCGGCTGGGGGCCGATCGCGCTGACCATGGCGCTGAAGGCGCCGCACGCCTGGGTCTTCGCCGTGGACGTAAATGAGCGCTGCGTGACCTTGACTAATGAGAACGCGGCCCTGCTGGGGCTCGGCAATGTCACCGCCAGCACCCCCGGCGAGGTCGACCCGGGGCTGCGTTTCGACACGATCTGGTCCAACCCGCCGATCCGGATCGGCAAGGACGAGCTCCATGCGCTGCTGCTCACCTGGCTGCCCCGGCTGGCGCCCGGAGGTTCGGCGTGGCTGGTGGTGCAGAAGAATCTTGGCTCGGATTCACTTCAGCGCTGGCTCGCGGAGGAGCTGGACAGCAGCTTCGCCGTGACCCGCGAGAGTACGTCCAAGTCCTTCCGCATCCTGCGGGTCAGGAAAGCGTCCCGCTAGCGACGATCACGGCGGGTCCGCTCAGTTCCACGTGCTCGTGGCCGTCCGCGGCCACGAAGAACTTCACGCCGACGACGCCGCCGGGCACCGTGACGTTCCACGCGTCGGGGGCACCCTGGCCGGCCCAGTGCCGGATCGCGACGGCGGCGGCACAAGCACCCGTGCCGCAAGACAGGGTCTCCCCCACGCCCCTTTCGTGCACGCGCATGGTGATGGTGCCGACGCCGTCGTGGACCAGCGGTTCGGACGGCACGACGAACTCGACGTTGGTGCCGTGCGGCGGCGCCGGGTCCACCCGGGGCGCCTTGAACAGCTGGGTGGCCTCAAGCTCCGCGAGCTCAGCCAGCGCGACGACGGTGTGCGGGTTTCCCATGCTCACGGACAGCGCGGGCCTGGCGACTTCGAGCCCGTCGGCGCTGACCAGTGAATCCATGGCGCGCGCGGTCGCCTCGCCCGGGAAGATGAACTCCCAGGGCCCCATGTCGACGGCGTATCCTGCCGCGGTGCGGACAATGGTTTTCACGCCGCCGCGGGTTCCGATGGTCAGCGATTCGCCGGCGGGAAGGTCCACAAGGCCTTCCGCGATCAGGAAGTGGACGAACACGCGGACGCCGTTGCCGCACATTTCCGACAGCGATCCGTCACCGTTGCGGTAATCCATGAACCACTCGGCGGCGGGGTGGGTAGCGAGCAGATCCCTGCCCTCGGGCAGCGACGCCGAGGGCACGGCGCGGATGAGGCCGTCGGCGCCAATGCCGCGGTGCCGGTCGCAGAGGGCCGCCACCTGTTCCGGCGTCAGGGAGAGGGCGCCGTTCGGGTCCGCAATCAGGACGAAGTCGTTCCCGGTCCCGTGACCCTTCGAGAACTTGAGTCCGCCGAGTCCGGTGGTGCCTACGGCAGCGGGGTGGTCAACGGCCGTGGCAAGGGTTTCGTCCATGTTCCAAGGTTACCGTTCCGTCCGGCCCTTACCGGCACAGCGCCGTGGCCGTGGCCACCAGCTCCGGGTCCTGCCAGTCGAGCCAGCGGATCCGCGGGTCGGCGCGGAACCAGGTGAGCTGGCGGCGGGCAAACTGGCGGGTCGCGACGATTGTAGCTTCCGCGGCCTGGTCCTGGTCTGACTCGCCGTCCAGGACCTTGAGGAACTGGGCATAGCCCAAGGCGCGGGAGGCCGTCTTGCCCCGGCGCAGGCCTGAGGCGTCCAGGCGCTGCACTTCGGCGAGGAGCCCGCGCCGCACCATGGTGTGGACCCGCGCGGCGAGGCCCTCGCGCAGCTGCTCCCGGTCCACCTCGAGGCCGATCTGCAGAGCCGGCCGGAAGTACTCGCGGGAGGGCATGAAGGAGCTGAAAGGGCGCCCGGTGAGTTCGAAGACCTCGAGGGCCCTGATGACCCGGCGGGCGTCGCCCAACCGCACGGCGGATACCGGATCAACGCTTTCCAGCTGCGAACGCAGGGGTGCGAGGCCGGCGGCTTCGGCCTCCGCCTCGAGCCGGCGCCGGATGGCGGGGTCGGTGCCGGGGAATTCGAGCACGTCGAGCGCAGCGCGGACGTAGAGGCCCGACCCGCCGACGAGGATGGCCCGCTTACCCCGGGCGTGGATGTCCGCGATCACGGCACGGGCCCGTTGCTGGAAGTCCGAGACGCTGGCTTCTTCGGTCACGTCGAGGATGTCGAGCAGGTGGTGCGGCACACCCCGCCGTTCGGCTTCGGTGACCTTGGCCGTGCCGATGTCCATCCCGCGGTAGAACTGCATGGCGTCGGCGTTGACGACCTCGCCGCCCAGGGCCAGCGCCAAGGAAACGGCGAGCTCCGACTTGCCGGAGCCGGTGGGTCCGACGACGGCGATCACCGGCGGCGTGGATCCGGCTGCACCGTCCGGCGCGGGGGCAGGCACGGCCCTAGCGGGTGCGCGCGGGCAGGCTCGGCATGCCCAGTGAGACGCCGGAGCTGCCGCTGGAGGTGCCCCCGGAGCTGCCGCCGGCCGGGGCCCCGCAGGAGTCAGCCTGTGACCTGTCCCAGGCGTCGCCGGCGCGGGAGCGGCGCAGGCTGTAATCCTCCGGGGTCGCCGGGTCGGCGACGAGGTGGAAGGCCGCGGCCTCGGTGATGGTTACCGTGACGAGGTCTCCGGGGCGGGGCGTTTCGGCGCCGTCGGGGAGGGAGAAGTGCACCAGCCGCTGGTCCTGGGCCCGGCCGGAGAGCCGGTGGGTTTCCTCCGCCTTGCGGCCGGACTGGGCCGTAACCATGACCTCGACCCGGCGACCAAGCTGCCGGGCGTTCTCCTCGGCGGCGATCCGGTCCTGCAGGGCGGTGAGGCGTTCGAAGCGTTCCTGCACCACGGCCTTCGGCAACTGGTCCGGGAGCTCCGCGGCGGGCGTGCCGGGGCGTTTGGAGTACTGGAAGGTGAACGCGGTGGCAAAGCGGGACTTTTCCACGACGTCGAGCGTGGCCTGGAAGTCCTCCTCCGTTTCGCCCGGGAATCCGACGATGATGTCGGTCGAGATGGCGGCGTGCGGGATCTTCTCCCGGACCTTGTCCAGGATGCCGAGGAACTTGGCGGACCGGTAGGACCGCTTCATCTCCCGGAGCACCTTGTCGGAGCCGGATTGCAGCGGCATGTGCAGTTGCGGCATGACGTTGGGCGTCTCGGCCATGGCGTCGATGACGTCGTCGGTAAAGGCGGCCGGGTGCGGGCTGGTGAACCGGACGCGTTCCAGGCCGGGGATCTCACCGCAGGCGCGGAGCAGTTTGGAGAAGGCCTGCCGGTCGCCGAACTCGACGCCGTAGGAGTTCACGTTCTGGCCCAGCAGCGTGACCTCGATCGCGCCGTCGTCGACGAGGGCCTGGATCTCGGCGAGGATGTCACCGGGCCGGCGGTCCTTCTCCTTGCCGCGCAAGGCGGGGACGATGCAGAACGTGCAGGTGTTGTTGCAGCCGACCGAGATGGAGACCCAGCCCGCGTAGACGGAGTCCCGCTTGGTGGGCAGCGTGGAGGGGAACACGTCGAGTGATTCGAGGATTTCCAGTTGCGCTTCGTCGTTGTGGCGGGCACGGTCCAGCAGCGCGGGCAAGGCCCCGACGTTATGCGTTCCGAAGACCGCGTCGACCCAGGGCGCCCGTTTGAGGATGGTCTCGCGATCCTTCTGCGCGAGGCACCCGCCGACGGCGATCTGCATGCCCGGGTTGGCATCCTTGACCGGACGGAGCATGCCAAGGTTGCCGTAGAGCTTGTTGTCGGCGTTTTCCCGCACGGCGCAGGTGTTGAAGAC
>NZ_JBFRFD010000037.1:0-12487 GCF_052114645.1 Arthrobacter sp. 2YAF22_2 | reverse complement strand
GGCGCACGACGGCGGCGGGTCACCCGGAAGGGCGGCCCGCCGCCGTCGTCGTTAAAGCCGGCCGCGGAAATCCCGCCCGCCCGGCCTTTCCTGAAGGGGCGAAAAAAGAAATTTCGATTCCTCCGTAACCTTTCGGGGCCACCGGGCGATTACTCCTTTGTAAGCGCCGCCCGGAGCCTGGTCCCCCCATCAGGACCGGCCGGCGTTGAAGAGAATGTTCCGGCGGCGCCTGCCCCATCAGGCGCCAAGGACTTCGCGAGAAGATCCGACGGGCGCCTGTCCCCATCAGGCGCCGACAGGGCCTCGAATGTAAGTGCCGGCTGGCGCCTGCCCCCATCAGGCGCCGGCCAGCCTTCAACCAACCAAAGGATGTTCATTTTTCATGAAGAGTGTTAGCAAGACCACCAAGTTCGCTGTCGCCGCCGCTGTCCTCGCTGTCGGAGGCTTCTCCGGGATCGGCCTGGCCAACGCGGCCCAGCTGTCCAGCACCCAGCAGGCTGAAGTGACCCCCGCCGTGCCCGCCACCCCGGCCGTTCCCGCCGTTCCGGCCACCCGCGCCGTGCCGTCCACGCCGGCCGTTCCCGCCGTGCCCGCCACCTCCGCCGTGCCGGCCACTCCCGCCGTTCCCGCCACCCCGAACGTTGACGGCTCCGCCAAGGGCGACGCCGACGTCGAGGGTACCGAAGGTGCCGCCGAAGGCACTGTGTCCGCAGATAAGGACGGCGTGAGCGTCGAAGGTGCCGCCAACGCCAAGGGCGCTGCCGAAGCCAAGGCCCACGCAGGCGTAACCGTCGCTACCCCGGGCGCCAAGGGCGTCCCCGCCGTGCCGGCCGCTCCCTCGGCCGAGCTGCCCAAGCTCGACAAGTAAGCAAAGAGTCCCTCTTTTGAGGGGCGACGGGGTGCGGCCGCTAGACTTTCTGTGGCCGCACCCCTGCAGTACCCGGCGGTAACGGAAGGAAGGCCTCTTGGCAGACCAGCTGAGCGATGACGAACTGTCAGCAGCTCTAGCCGGCGACCCATCAGGATTCAGCGCTGTTTACACGGTGTTGTCCCCCGCGGTGCTTGGCTACTTCCGGGCCAAGGGCGTTGACGACGCCGAGGCGCTGACCCAGGACGTCTTCGTGGACGTCCTGCCCAAACTGGCCAACGTCACCGGCGGCCACAAGGGCCTGCGGACCTTCATCTTCTCGGTCGCCCACGCACGGCTGGTGGATCACCGCCGGCGTTCAGAACGGACACCGCACCTCGCCGAATACGATCCCTTGACCGACGCGCGATCCGCCGCCTCGGCCGAGGACGAGGCGCTGGGTTCGCTCGGCGGCCTGTCCCACATTCTTTCCCAGCTCAACGACGAGCAACGGGAAGTCCTGGTTCTGCGGATCGTCGCAGACCTCGCCATCGAGCAGGTGGCCGGCATCATGGGCAAGACTCCTGGCGCCATCAAACAGCTTCAGCGGCGCGGGCTCAGTGCCCTGCGCGAACTGGTAACCGAAAAGGACCACGCAGCATCATGACCGGCACGCGCAACCCCCAGCAGGATGGCAGCATCCAGGCGATGCTCCGTGATTCCGGCCTCGAAGCTGCCACCGAACTTCGAAGCACGCTCGAGCAGCTCCAGGCCCTTGTCCCCGAGCGGGCGCCGGCACTCCGGGCCGACCTCGCCGCATTGCTGGCAGCCGGTTCGGCCTCCGTGGCGGATGGCACAGCGCAGGACTCGGACGTTCTTCCGGCCGGGGTAAGCAGCCTGGCGGACCGCCGCCGCGGCCGCAGGCGCCGGATGGCCCTGGTCGGCGGCGCCGTGGTGGGTGCCATGACCCTGGGTGCCGGGGCTGTGGCGGCCTCCAGCCAGGACTTCCGCGAGAACGTCGGCCACACTATCGACGTTATGTTCCAACCGGCCGCCCCGACTTCGTCGCACGCCCCCGCGCCGACGCAGGTCGCGATCCAGCCGGCGCCGGACGCCATCCCGGCCATCCCCGCGGTTCCGGTCCCGGCCGGCACGTCCACGCCGGCTCCGCCGTCGCCGTCGCATGCGCCCGACGGAAGCAGCCAGGCTCCGGGCCGCCCGGGCGCCGTCGCGACGCCTCCCGCGGTGGGACGCGGCGGAGCCCTTCCCACGCCGCCCCAGCGCCCCGTGGTGCCCGGCCAGCATGGCAAGGGCCTTCCGGGCGGCCCGCTGCCGACGGTTCCGTCAATCCCGGAACTGCCGACGACGTTGCTGGACCGCTAGCCAACCGCCCAGCCCTTAACCCAAGTAGCTCGCATTTGTTGCCGTTATGAGCCCTGAGAACGACAACGAATGCGAGTTACTTGGGTTTTGCGGTGCGCCTAGGCGAGGACCTGGCGCTTCGAGGAAATGACCCCGGTATCGAAGCCGGCCAGGTGCAGGCCGCCGTGGAAACGGGCATGCTCAATCTTCACGCAACGGTCCATCACGACGTCGAGGCCGGCAGCTTCCGCTTCCTTCGCGACGTCCTCGTGCCACGAACCCAGCTGCAGCCAGAGCGTCTTGGCGCCCGCGGCGATGGCCTCGTCCAGGACACCCGGCAGGTCATCGTGCTTGCGGAAGACGTCCACGATGTCCGGGCTTTCCGGCAGGTCCGCCAGCGAGGCGTACGTGGACTGGCCCAGGATCTCCTTCACCACCGGGTTCACGAAGTAGACCTTGTACCGCGTGGAGGACAGCAGGTAGGTCGCCACGAAGTAGCTCGCGCGGGACGGTTTGTCCGAGGCGCCGACAATCGCGATCGACTTCGCCTGGCGGAGCAGGGTCAGCCGCTCCGGCGCGGAAGGCCCGGTCCAGGTCCGTGTCTCTTCGCTGCTCATGCGTTTGCTCCGATCGTGCAGGTGGCGGCCGACAATGCATCCGCACGCGGCTTAGACACACCGCCTCGTTCCTCGGCGGCGCGATGCGCCGCTTCCGCGGATACATCGTCGGCCGTCGCGGCTGTTGCCGCGTCCAGGGCCTGGTCCAGGTCCCAGAGGATGTCCTCGATGTCCTCGAGCCCGATGGAGATCCGGACAAGGTCCTCGGGGATTCCGGCGGCGTCGAGTTGCTCCGGGCTGAGCTGCTGGTGGGTGGTGGAACCCGGGTGGATCACGAGGGTCCGCGAGTCTCCGACGTTGGCCAGGTGCGAGGCCAGCTGCAGGGACTCGATGAATTTCTGGCCCGCGGGCCGGCCGCCCTTCACACCGAAGGAAAACACCGAGCCCGGGCCTAGCGGCAGGTACTTCCGCGCCCGCTCGAAGTGCGGGTGGGACGGCAGGCCCGAGTAGTTTACGTAGGCCACGCGCTCATCGGCTTCGAGCCACTCGGCCACGGCCTGGGCGTTCTTGAGGTGTTCGTCGAGGCGTTGCGGAAGGGTCTCGACGCCCTGGAGCAGCTGGAACGCCGACTGCGGGGACAGTGCTGGGCCGATGTCGCGGAGCTGCTCGCAGCGCAGCTTGGTGAGGAAGCCGTACTCGCCGAAGTTGCCCCACCAGGAGACGTTGCCGTAGGAGGCCACCGGCTCGGTCATGGTGGGGAAGTTGCCGTTGCCCCAGTTGAAGCGGCCGCTTTCAACGATGACGCCGCCCAGGGTGGTGCCGTGGCCGCCGAGGAACTTGGTGGCGGAGTGGATCACGATGTCCGCGCCATGCTCGAGGGGCCGCACCAGGTAGGGGGTGCTGAGGGTGGCGTCGACGACGAGCGGAATGCCGGCGTCGTGGGCCACCTTTGCCAGCCCCTCAAGATCCTGGACTTCCGACGAGGGGTTGGCCACCACCTCGACGAAAATCGCCTTGGTGTTCTCCCGCACGGCGGCGGCGTAGTCCGCCGGCTCGGTGCCGGGAACGAAGGTGGTGTCCACGCCGAAGCGGCGGAGGGTGACGTCCAGCTGCGTGACCGTGCCGCCGTAGAGCTGGGAGGCCGCCACGATGTGGTCCCCGGCCTGGGTCAGCGCGGCGAAGGTGATGAACTCCGCGGCCATGCCCGAGGACGTCGCCACGGCGCCGATGCCGCCCTCGAGGGAGGCGATGCGCTCTTCGAACGCGGCCACCGTAGGGTTGCCGATCCGGGAGTAGATGTTGCCGTACTTCTGCAGGGCGAAGAGGTTGGCGGCGTCCYGGGTGTCCTTGAACACGAACGAGGTGGTCTGGTAGATCGGCACGGCGCGGGCGCCGTGTTCGGCGTCGGGTGTGCCGCCGGCGTGCAGGGCGCGGGTGCGGAAACCAAACTTGCGGTCAGCCATTACGCGTTCACCAGCCCGTTGGTTGCGCTGGCCGAAGCCACCGGGGTGCCGGACAGGTTAAGTTCTGAGCCGTGCTTCCGGGCCAGGTCGGCCTCAAGTTCGCGCACGATCGGCAGGATGTCCGCACCGAACGCCGCTACCTCCTCCTGGAAGTGCAGGTAGCCGGTGAGGAACAGGTTCACGCCGATCTTCTTGTATTCCACGATCCGCTCGGCGATCTGCTCCGGCGTGCCGATCAGCTGGGTCTTGAAACCGTCGTTGTACTGGACCAGGTCCTCAAAGCTCGAGTCGGCCCACATGCCCTTGCCGTCCTTCGTGGACGCCCCGGCTTCCTGGACCGCGTCGCGGAAACCCTCGACGGCGGGCTTGTGCGCCTTCTCGACGATCTCGCGGAGCGTGTCGCGGGCTTCCTTCTCGGAATCGCGGGCGATAACGAAGCCGTTCAGGCCAAACCGGGGCGACGCGAGCCGGCCTTCGGCGCCGCGCCTGGCCTCAGATGAAGCCGCCACGACGCCGGCGATGTTCTCCTTGAACCCCTCGAGGTCCTTGCCGTTGGAGAAGTACCAGTCAGCGACCCGGCCGGCCGTGGCCTGCGCCGCAGTGGAGTTGCCGCCGAAGAAGATCTCCGGGTGCGCGCGGCCCGGCACGTCCACGGGGGCGGGCTGCAGGGTGAAGTCGGTGATGTTGTAGTACTTGCCGGACTGGCTGTAGTCCTGCTCGGTCCAGAGCCCGCGGAGGACGCGGATGAACTCCTCGGTGCGGACGTAGCGCTCGTCGTGCTCCAGCCACTCGAGGCCGAAGTTCTCGAACTCCGCTTTGAGCCAGCCGGAGACGATGTTCACGGCGGCCCGGCCGTTGGAGATGTGGTCCGCGGTGATGATGTATTTCGCCAGCACGCCCGGGTGCCACATGCCCGGGTGGACTGCGGAGATCACCTTGAGCCGCTCGGTGGCAGCCAGCAGAGCGAGACTGAACGAGGTGGCCTCATGCTGCTTGTCCGCGCCGTACGACGCGGCGTACCGGGTCTGGGTCAGGGCATATTCGAAGCCGGAGTCTTCCGCGATCCGTGCCAGCTTCTTGTTGTAGTCGAAGTCCCAGCCGGTGCGCTGTTCGATCGTGGAAACCACCAGGCCGCCGGAAACATTTGGAACCCAATAGGCGAACTTGAGCGGTTCGGAAAGTCGGGCGACGTTGCTGATGTCAGTCATGAGTGTTCCTTACTTCTGGGTGTTTCGGGACCGCAGGACATCCTGGATGTCCGCGATGGATGGTTCGTTCTGTAGCGAGGTGGTGTCCCCGAGCGCGCTGCCTTCGAACAGCTGGGTCAGCAACCGGCGCATGATCTTGCCGCTGCGCGTCTTCGGCACATCAGGAACGACGACGACGTCGCGCGGCTTAGCAATCGGCCCGATAGCCTTCGCAACGTGGTTGCGGAGCTCCTCAGCAAACGAGTTTGGGCCCACGCCCGCAGGGTTCCCTGCCCGAGGGGCCACGCCGGCGAGGGACCCGGCCTGAGCTTGCGAGGGGAGGGGGCGGGTGGGGACCACGAACGCGACGATGGCGTGGCCGGTCTTCGGGTCCGCGACGGGGCAGACGCCGGCCTCCACCACGTCCGGATGCGAGACGAGGGCGGATTCGATTTCGATCGTGGAGAGCAGGTGTCCGGAGACGTTGAGGGTGTCGTCCACCCGGCCCAGGATCCAGATGTCGCCGTCGTCGTCATACTTGGCGCCGTCGCCGGCGAGGAACCAGCCCTGGGCTGCGTATTGGCGCCAGTAGGAGTCGAAGTAGCGCTGCGAGTTGCCCCAGATGGTCCTGGCGATGGCGGGCCCGGGGGAGTCCACCACGATGAAACCCTGGACCCCGGGTGGAACCGTGTTGCCGGCCTCGTCCACGATCCGGGTGCCGACGCCGGGCAGCGGCCGGGCGGCGCAGCCGGGCTTGAACTCGGTGTCGGTCGGGGCGGGGGAGAGGATGGTGGCACCGGTTTCGGACTGCCACCAGGTGTCCACCACGGGGGCGGTACCGGCGCCGACGTTCTCCCGGAACCAGCGCCAGGCCTCGGGGTTSACGGCYTCGCCSACGGTGCCGAGCAGGCGGATGGAGGACAGGTCGTAGCGGGCCGGGACACCGTCCGGGAACCAGCCCATCAGCGAGCGGACCAGGGTGGGCGCGGTGTAGTACTGCGTGACCCGGTACCGTTCGATGATTTCGAAGTGCCGTCCCGGGTGCGGGGTGTTGGGTGTGCCCTCGAAGATCACCTGGGTGGCGCCGTTGGAGAGCGGGCCGTACAGCTCGTAGGTGTGAGCGGTGACCCAGGCCAGGTCTGCCGTGCACCAGTGGACGTCCTGGTCCCGGAGGGCCGGGTCCGGGTTGCTGAAGAGGTGCTCGAAGCTCCAGGATGCCTGCGTGAGGTAGCCGCCGGAGGTGTGGACCAGGCCCTTGGGCTTGCCGGTGGTTCCCGAGGTGTACATGATGAACAGCGGCGTCTCGGCGTCGAACGCTTCCGCTTCGTGGATGTCTGAGGCGTGCCCGACGACGTCGTGCCACCAGAGGTCGCGGCCGGCGGTCATGGGAACAGTGTCCAGTTCCTCGGCCGGCGTGGTCCGGTTCACCACTAGGACGTGCTCGACGGCGTTGTCCCCGGCGACGGCGGCGTCCGCGTTGTCCTTGACCGGGACGGCCACCCCGCGGCGGAACTGGCCGTCCGTGGTGACCAGCAGCTTGGCGCCGGTGTCCTCGACCCGGAATTTGAGTGCTTCGGCGGAGAATCCGCCGAACACGAGGGAGTGGATGGCGCCGATGCGGGCCACCGCGAGCGTGATGATGACCGTTTCGGGGATCACCGGCAGGTAGATGACCACCCGGTCGCCCTTGGTGACGCCGAGGTCCAGCAGGGCGTTGGCTGTCTTGGACACCTCGCGCTGCAGGTCGGCGTAGCTGATGGAGCGGCGGTCGCCCGGCTCGCCCTCGAAGTGCAGGGCCACCTTGTTCCCGCGTCCCGCCGCTACATGGCGGTCGACGCAGTTGTAGGCGACGTTCAACTTCCCGCCCTCGAACCAGCTGATCTCCGGACCGGTGCCGGCGGCGGCGTCGGCGGGCACGCGGCGGTGGGCCGTGTGCCAGGGCTTACCGGCGTAGGAAGGTCCGCCGGGGGCGTCCGACCAGTCCAGGCGCAGCGCCGCTTCTTCCCAGAACGCGATGCGCTCGGCCTCGGACATCGGGGCCGCCGCCGTGGCGACCGCCGTCGTCGGGGCCTGCGCGCCAATCTCCGTTACTGTCACGCCCATCGTTTTACCGCCCATTTCTCAGCCACGCCCAGCAGGGCATCCGTAATTTTTCCGATCACTGCGAGCAGCATGATGGCCAGCAGCAGCCGGTCCGTGCGGCCGTTATTTTGCGAATCCGTGAGCAGAAAGCCCAACCCCATTGAGGAGGCGATCAGTTCGGCCGCGACCAAAAACAACCAGGCCTGGGCCAGCGCCAGCCGGAGGCCGGAGAACACGGCCGGCACGACGGCCGGAAGCTGGACGGTGGTCAGCAGCTTCACTCCTCTGAGGCCGAAGGCGCGCGCGGCTTCCACCAGGTTCCGGTCCACGTGGCGCAGCGCCAGCGAGACGGTGGTGAAGACCGGGAAGAACGCGCCGATGAGGATCAGGGTGACCTTGGAGTCCTCGCCGATCTTCATCCAGAGGATCAGCAGCGGCACCCAGGCCAGCGAGGGGACGGCCCGGAGGGCGCCGATCGTGGGGGCGAGCAGGGCGTCGGCAAACCGGGACAGGCCCACCAGCGATCCGAACACGAGCCCCAGCGCGGCGCCGGCAGCGAAGCCGATCAGCACGCGCTGGGTGGAGATCGCGATGTGCTGCCCGAGTTGCCCGCGCTGGAGCAGGTCCAGGCCTGCCTCCAGCACCATGGCCGGCGGGGGAAGCTGGACGACGCTGAACACCCCGGCGGCCGTGGACAGCTGCCAGGCGGCCAGCACCGCCGCGGGAATGATCAATCCAAGGAGCAGACGCGCCCAGCCGTTGGCCAGGATCCCGGCGGGGGACCATCCGTTCGCCGGGAAGCCGACTCCGCCTTTGACGGGGGAGATCGGCTGGGCGGCGTCTGCCGGAGTTGCGGGGACGGCTGCAGCGCGCCCGTCCGCAACATTGTTGCCGGTGARGTAGGAATTTCCGAGGTGCGACATCAGGAATCCTTGATGGCGGAGGCGTCCGCCTTCTTCACCAGCGAGTCATCCAGAAGGGAGGTGACGGCGTCGTCGATCTGCTTCTGCGTCTGGACGTCGCCGGTCTCCACAAACGTCGGCCCGATCTTCGTGAGGACCTTCCGCTGCGCGTCGCCCGGCGCCGGGTTCACGTTGAGGTTGCTGCGCTTCAGCACCACGGTCTTGGCGACAGCGAGGTCCAGTCCGGCGGCGTCGGCTAGGATTTGTGCGGTCTCGTCCGGGTTGGCCGCGGCCCAGGCGCGGGCCTTCTCATAGGCGTTGACGACTGCCTGCGCCTGCTGCGGCCTGTTCTTCAGGAAGGATTCCGTGGCGTTCAGGAAGCCGTAGGTGTTGAATGAGAGGTTCCGGTAGAAAAGCTTGGCGCCCTTCTGCTCGGCGCCGGCCATGATCGGGTCCAGGCCGGACCAAGCGTCCACGGAGCCATTTTCCAGCGCGGTGCGGCCGTCCGCGTGCTGCAGGTTCTGTACGGTGACGTCCTTGGCCGACAGCCCGGCCTCGGTCAGCGACTGGAGCAAGAAGAAGTACGGATCGGTGCCCTTCGTGGCCGCCACCGACTTGCCCTTGAGGTCCGCCACGGTGTTGATGCCCGAACCGGGCTTGGTCACGAGGGCCGCCCACTCGGGCTGGGAGTAGATGTCGATGGTCTTGATCGGCGATCCGTTGGCCTTGGCCAGGAGGGCGGCCGAGCCGGCGGTGGAACCGACGTCGATTGCGCCGGACCGCAGGGCCTCGTTGGCCTTGTTGGAGCCGGCCGACTGGACCCACTTGACGGTCACGCCCTGGTCCTTGAGGGAGGCCTCGAGCCAGCCCTTTTTCTTGATCACCAGGCTCAGCGGGTTGTACGTGGCGAAGTCGATGTTCAGGGTGCCGCCGGCGGCGCTGGCTGCCGACTGGCCGCCGGAGCCCTCGCCGGCGGCGCAGCCGGTGAGGGCCAGCGCGGCGGTGACGGCCGCAGCGGTGAGGAACGTACGGCGGGCGGCGCGGCGGGTGATTTTGTGGGCGAAGTTCATGAAAGTTCCTTTAAGAACGGTGCAAGCGTGCGGAAGGTGAAGAAGGGCGAGGCGGTCGGACGCGGCGGCCGCTTCCTGCGGCGCGTCGGGCCGGGGCGCAGAGGGGTCCGGCGGCTAGTGGCCGTCGACGCCGAGGCTCGCCAGGAGCGAGGCCCGCATTCGGGACAGCTCGGCCGAAGCCCGGTCACGGGGCCGTTCGCCGGGGACGACGACGGTGCGGACAATCGTGGCGCCTGGCACCGGCGCGGCATCGGGAGCGCCGGGCGTTTCAGGTGCCGCGGTCGTGGTCCGGTCCGTTTCCCTGCCGAGGACGATGATGCGGTCGGCGAGCTGGAGGGCCTCGTCGACGTCGTGCGTCACCAGCAGTACAGTGGTCGGCTCCGCGCGGTGGACATCCAGGAGCAGGTCCTGCATTTTGATCCGGGTCAGGGCGTCGAGCGCGCCGAAGGGTTCGTCGAGCAGCAGGACGCCGGGGTTGCGGGCCAGGGCTCGGGCCAGCGAGGCGCGCTGGGCCATGCCGCCGGAAACCTCGCGCGGCCGGTGCTTGGCGAAGTCCTGCAGGCCCACGAGTTCGAGGAGCCGGGCCACCTTGGCCTTGCCGTCCCTGGCGCTGACGCCGGTGGGCAGGCCGATCGCGATGTTGGCCTGCAGGGTGTGCCACGGCAGCAGGCGCGGCTCCTGGAAAGCGAAGGCGCAGCGGGAATCCACGCCCTGGACCCGGGCGCCGTCGATCTCGACGGCGCCGGAGCTCGGGGCATCGAGGCCCGCGGCGGCGCGCAACAGGGTGGACTTCCCGCAACCGGACGCGCCGAGAATGGCTAGGACTTCGCCCGGACGGACGTCGAAGCTCACGTCGCGCAACACGGTCAGCGCCTCCGCGCCGGCGCCGAAGGAACGACTCAGCCCGCGGAAGGAAACCGGCAGGGCCGGCGTTCGGGTGGTATCGCCGCGGGGGGCGTTCGCGGGCACCTCAGTCGCGGAAGGGGACAGGACAGCAGTCATAGGGGTACTCCATCGGTCCTGGCAGTAGCACCCTACGGAACGAGCCTCCGGTCCGGGTGGTCAGTCCGCCCGTTCCCATGGCTCGCTGCGTTGCTATCGCCGGATCCCGGGAAGGATTTCCAACGACCAGGGTTGCTGCGGCTTCATCGATCCAGGTCTCTCGGCCGCTCGGGATGGTCACCACCCACTAAAACGGAGTTGCCGGTTTTGCTCAAGTTGGCCGCGTAATATTCGGACACTTGCCCCGAACGCGCCACGTGTCGGTCGATAGTTCGGAGTGTCGCTTTTCGCGGCTGGTCTACCGCCGGCCTCCGGCCCGTCTGCTGCGCGCTCGCAGCAGAGGGACGTAGGCTGAGCAGATGAACCACGTGAACGATCCCGCAGTCATCGAACGGCTCCTGCGCAGCAAGGGCAGGTGGGCGATCGTGGGCCTCAGCACCAATGAGTGGCGCGCCGCGTATGACACGTCCCTGTTCATCCGGGACCACCTCGGTATGGAGATCATCCCGGTCAATCTTCCCGGCGACCCGGTCCACGGCGAGACGGGTTATGCCCGGCTGGCTGACATCCCGGCCGGGCAGCCGATCGACGTCGTGGATTGCTTCGTTAATTCCCGGAAGGTGGGGGACGTGGTGGACCAGGCGATCGCGGCCGGGGCGAAGGCCGTCTGGCTGCAGCTGGGCGTTATCGACGAGGCGGCCGCGGGTCGCGCCAAGGCGGCCGGCCTGGACGTGGTCATGAACGCGTGCCCGGCAAGGGAAGCACCACGCCTGGGCCTCTGACGACGGCGTCGCCGTTCGGAGGCTTTCCTCTGATAGCCTGCCGCTAGCTATTTAGCGAGCCTGGGATCGTACATGTGTGAGCACCACCCGCCGCCGGCGGCGCCGTCGAACGCGGTGCCGCTCGCGGGCGCGTCCTCGGCGGCGTCGGTACGGCCCGGCGGCCAGCGCAAGCCGGTGCTCCCCGACGACGTCCCCCCGCCCGCCGCGGCCGCGCGCGCTACACCCCCGACTTCAAACTGCCGCCAATCCAGAACGGACTCGCGCCCGTCCTCACCAAGATCAACACCAAGCACCCGGTGGTGTTCCTGACCATCGACGACGGCGTCACAAAGACTCCCGAAATGGTCCGGCTGATGGCGGAGTACGACTATCCGGCGTCGATCTTCCTGACCCGGAACTTCGTCCAGGGCAATCCGGACTTCTTCAAGCAGTTCGCCGAAATCACCGTCATGCAGGATTACGCGCAGCAGCAGTTCGGACGCCGTCCCACGCTGTTCCAACCGCCCGGCGGCGCCTACTCCGTCGCCATGCGGCAGGCGGTCCCGGCGGCGGGGATGAAGGCGATCATCACCTGGGAGGCCAAGTCCAACGTCGGCCACATGGACTACCAGTACGGCAAAGCATTACGCCCCGGTGACATCGTGCTGATGCACTTCAGGCCCGAGTTCGCGGCCGACCTGGCCGCTTTCCGGGCCGCGCAGCTCGCCGCAGGCCTGGACGTGGTGCTGCTCGAGGACTTCCTTGGCGTTGCCTGAGCCGCGCAGCAGGCATGGAAGATAAGCCTCTGACAGGACCGTCGGTCAGAGTTGCGCCAGGTCGGGGTAGTGCCGCTCGGTCACGTCCGGGTGGGCGCGCATCCTGCCTTTGAGCATGTTCAGGCCAAACGAGGCGAGCATCGGATTCGTGGGATCGTCGGAGAGCCCGCGGGCCTGGGCCTTCAACTCCGGCGGCAGGGGTACTGGGTCAATTACGGCGTCCAGCCGCGGGGACCAGAAGAACGGTACGGAGTAGCGGTCCACGCCCGGCGGCGGCGCTTTGACCCGGTGGATGGTGGCGGCGAGGTAGCCCTCGGTGGCGACCTCCAGCATCTCGCCGAGGTTCACCACGAGTGCTCCCGGAATCGGCTCAACGTGTGCCCACTCGGTCGTCCCGTGTGGCAGTACTTCCAGGCCGCCGACCTCGTCCTGGAGGAGCAGGGTGACAAAACCATAGTCGGCATGCGATCCCACGCCC
>NZ_JBFRFD010000036.1:0-12594 GCF_052114645.1 Arthrobacter sp. 2YAF22_2 | reverse complement strand
GCCGTAGTCCGGGGCGAGGAAGGAGCTGAAGTTGGCGAGGCTGAAGAACAGCATGAGGCCCAGTGCGAGGTACTTGCGCGGCAGCTTGGCGCCGACGGCGGCCAGCACCGGGGCGCCGACCACGACGCCCAGGGCGTACGCGGAAATCAGGTGCCCGGCCTCCGGCGTGCCGATGCCGAGGCCGTGCTCCACCTCCGGGAGCAACCCCATCATGGTGAATTCCGTGGTGCCGATGCCGAATCCGCCCATGGCGAGCGAGATGATGGCGAGGGCGAGGTGGCGGGTGCCGGTCTGGGGCGTCGCGGGGGCGTCTTTGGTGGTGGTCATCCGTCTGCTTTTCGGAAGGATCCCGGCTGGAGCCAGGAGAAGGTCGCTTCCATTGTCCCCCAAGGTCCCCCTCCGGTACCGGCCGGAGCGCCCCTAGACTGGTGGACGTGACTGAACTTATCAACGTTGTTGGCGGCGCCGTCGTGGATTCGCTGGCCGCCCCCCGRGCGCTCCTCGCGGCGAGGAGGACGGCGCCGCCCCAGTTTGCGGGCATGTGGGAGTTTCCCGGCGGCAAAGTGGATCCCGGCGAAACCCCGGAACAGGCCCTGCACCGTGAGTTGCGGGAAGAACTCGGCGTCGAGGTCGTACTGGGGTACGAGCTGACGGCCACCGACCCGGCGGGATGGCCGCTGAACGGGCGGGCTGTGATGCGGGTGTGGTTCGCCGAGCTGACGGCCGGCACCCCGAGGCCGCTGGAGGACCACGACGAGCTGCGTTGGGTGGCGCTCACGGATCCGGCGGAGGTCCTCGGCCTGCCTTGGATCCCTGCCGACCTGCCGATCGTGGAGGCACTGTTGGCGGCCGTCTCGGCGCAATCCTCGCCAAACTAAGCGGTCTGTGGCTACGCTGGGGCCAATCGGGAGGAGCTGGGCGTGCGGGTCGGTGTCAGA
Organism: Arthrobacter sp. 2YAF22_2; assembly: GCF_052114645.1. NCBI lineage: Bacteria > Bacillati > Actinomycetota > Actinomycetes > Micrococcales > Micrococcaceae > Arthrobacter > Arthrobacter sp. 2YAF22_2. The sequence goes on along the minus strand of NZ_JBFRFD010000036.1, from coordinate 11,656 downwards.
CGGGAACAGCGTGCGGGGGAACGCCGGGTTGCGGCGACACCGGAAACGGTGCGGCAGCTGACCGGCCTTGGGCTGGCGTTAATCGTGGAATGCGGTGCCGGCGTCGAATCCGGATACGCCGACGCGCACTACGAAGCCGCCGGTGCCAGCCTCGTCCCGGAGCTTCCGCTGGGGGCCCTCGATGTCCTGCTGCACGTGCGCCCGCTCGCGCCGGAAACCGCCGACGCGCTGAGACCCCGGACAATCACCATCGGTTTTGCCTCCCCGGCGTCGGAACTGCAGACAGTGGGCTCCCTCGCCGCCGCCGGCGTGACCTCTTTTGCCCTCGAGCTGGTTCCGCGGATCTCCCGCGCCCAGTCAATGGACGCGCTCAGCTCGCAGTCCCTTGTGGCCGGCTACCGGGCCGTGCTGGAGGCGGCCATGCGCTACCCGCGGTTCTTTCCGCTCTACATGACCGCCGCCGGGACCATCCCGCCGGCCCGGGTGCTGGTCCTGGGCGCCGGCGTCGCGGGGCTGCAGGCGATCGGCACCGCCAAGCGGCTCGGCGCGCGGGTGTCGGCCAACGACATCCGTGCGGCCTCGGCCGACGAGGTTGCCTCGATGGGCGGGACCTTCATCAATCTGGAGCTGGACAGTCACGCCGCGGACGCCTCCGCTGACGGCGCCGGCGGCTATGCCCGTGAGCTCGGCGAGGACCGCGCGGTCCGGCAGCGCGCCCTGCTGGCCCCGCACGTTGCCGCCGCGGACGTGCTCATCACGACGGCGGCGATTCCAGGCCGGGCGGCCCCGCTGCTCGTCACCACGGCGATGGTGGCCGGCATGCGGCCAGGCTCCGTCGTGGTGGATCTCGCCGCTGAGTCCGGCGGCAACGTCGAGGGCGTCGTCGCCGGCCGGGACGTCCTGGTCCCCGTGCCGGGCGGCGCCGTGACGCTCGTGGGGTTGCAGGACGCGGCGTCGTCGGTGGCCTCGGACGCCTCCCGTTTGTACGCCAAGAACGTCGCGAACCTGCTCGCCCTGATGACGGCCGACGGCACGGTGACGCCGGATTTCGACGACGACGTCGTCGCCGGTGCCTGCCTGACCCATGACGGCGCCGTCCGGCACGCCGGCACGGCGGCAGCTATGGAGGCCCACAAGTAATGGATACGGTCACGCTCCTCACGGTGGTGGTGCTCGCCGTCTTCGTCGGCTTCGAAGTCGTCTCCAAGGTGACCAGCAAACTGCACACCCCGTTGATGTCGGGCGCCAACGCGATCCATGGCATCATCCTCGTCGGCGCGATCATCGTGGCGGGCCAGGCCGCCGATCCGTGGCTGCTTGCCGTTGCACTGCTCGCGGTAGTCCTCGCTACCGTCAACCTGGTCGGCGGCTTCGTGGTCACCGACCGGATGCTGGAAATGTTCGGCCCGCGAAGAGCGGCCCCTCCGGGGGCCCCTGCCGGGACCGGCCGGGAAGGGGAGCGGCATCCATGAGCATCCTCGAGCCGGGCTGGACGGCGCTGCTCTACTTGCTGGCCGCGGTCTGTTTTATTCTCGCGTTGAAGGGTCTCAGTTCGCCGCGGACCGCGCGGCGCGGCAACGCGATCGGCGCTGCCGGCGCGGTGGTGGCCGTGCTGACGGTGTTCCTGTCCGCCCGGTTGGAGAACGTTCCGCTGATCCTTGCCGCCATCGCCGTCGGCACCGCCCTGGCCGTTCCGGTGGCCCGGCGCGTGCAGATGACCCAGATGCCCCAGCTGGTCGCCTTGTTCAACGGGGTCGGCGGCGGCGCCGCCGCGCTGGTCGCGGTCCTGGAGCTCGGGCATAGCGGGGATTCCTGGGTGCGGCTGGCGATTGCGTTTACGATGCTGGTCGGTGCCGTCTCCTTCGCCGGCTCGGCCGTCACGGTAGGGAAGCTGCAGGAGCTGATCAGCACCCGCCCGCTGTTGTTTCCAGGCATGCCCGCGGTGATGCTGCTGGTCCTGGCGGGCGCGCTGGCCACGGGCGGCGTCGTCGTGCTGACCGGTTCGTCCGGCTGGGCCGTCGGACTGCTGGTTCTTGGCCTGGCCGCCGGGCTGCTGCTCGTACTCCCGGTCGGCGGCGCGGACGTGCCGATTGTGATCTCGCTGCTGAACGCCTTCACCGGCCTCGCAGTCGCGTCGTCCGGCATCGTGCTGGGCAACGTGCTGCTGCTGGTGGCCGGTACGCTGGTCGGCGCAAGCGGCACCATCCTGACCAAGGTGATGGCCTCCGCCATGGGGCGGGGCGTGGCCGGCATCATGTTCGGCGCCTTCCGGGGCGGGTCCACAGCAGGCTCCACCACGCTCAGCGACCGGCCCGTGCGCTCCGCCTCGGCGGAGGATGTGGCCGTCCAGCTCGGCTACGCCCAGCGTGTGGTGATCGTGCCGGGCTACGGCCTCGCCGTTGCGCAGGGCCAGCACACCGTGGCCGAGCTCGCCGCCGCCCTCACCGCCAGGGGAGTCGACGTCGTGTTCGCCATCCACCCGGTCGCCGGCCGGATGCCGGGGCACATGAATGTGCTGCTAGCGGAAGCGAACGTGCCGTACGAAACGCTGCGGGAACTCGACGAGGTCAACCCGGAGTTCGCCAACACGGACGTTGCCCTCGTGGTGGGGGCGAACGACGTCGTCAATCCGGCCGCGAAGACGTCACCGGGGTCACCGATCTACGGGATGCCGATCCTGGAGGTAGTCCAGGCCCAGCAGGTGGTCTTCCTGAAGCGCTCGATGCGCCCCGGATTCGCCGGCATCGAAAACGAACTCCTGCACGACGCGCGGACCACCCTTTTGTTCGGAGACGCCAAAGATTCGCTCTCCAAGGTACTCAGCGCGGTCAAGATCCTCTAGGGCACGAAACCTCGGTGCTCAGAACCTCGGTGCTCAGAACCTCGGTGCTCAGAACAGGGTGGGCTGTGCGGCCCCGCTGCCGGGAGCGGCATGGGCCGCAGGCACCTTGCCTGCGAACTCTCGCTGCGCAGCCGGGTCGGGGATGCTGCCCGCCGGGTACTGGGCCTCCTCGTCGCGGGGATCATCGTTCAGGTCCCGGTGGCTGAAACCGGCGGAGCCGAGGAAGCCGTGCCGGGACTTGAAGAACCTGATCCGGCCGGCGAGCCAGGCCCGGTATTCCTTGGAGGCGTAGGAACCGCTGCCGTACAGCCGCCGGTACTTGCCTTCGAGCTGCGGGTGCTCCTTCGCGATCCACTGCATGAACCACTCCCGGGTGCCGGGCTTGAGGTAGAGCGCTCCGGCCGTGACGCCGGTGGCACCGGCCGCCGCGAGCGAGCCGAAGAGGGAATCCAGCGCCTCGTCGGAGTCGGAGAGCCAGGGCAGGATGGGCATTGCCATCACCCCGCAGGGAAGCCCTGCTTCACGCAGCCGGGACACCAGCTTCAGCCGGGCCCGAGGCCCCGGAGTTCCGGGCTCCACCGCCTCGGACAGCCCCTCATCGGTCATCGCCAGCGAGATCCCCACACCCACCGGGACCTGGGCTGCCGCGTGCTTGAGCAGCGGGATGTCACGGGCCAGCAGCGTGCCCTTGGTGAGGATGGACAGGGGAGTGCCGGAATCCGCCAGGGCGCCGATGATGCCGGGCATCAGTTGGTACCGGCCTTCGGCGCGTTGGTACGGGTCCGTGTTGGTGCCGAGGGCGACATGCCGGCGCTGCCAGGAGGGTTTGGCGAGCTCCTTGCGCAGGACCTCGGCGGCGTTGACCTTCACCACCACCTGGCTGTCGAAGTCCAGGCCGGCGTCGAAGTCCAGGTAGGTGTGGGTTTTGCGGGCGAAGCAGTAGACGCAGGCGTGGCTGCAGCCGCGGTACGGGTTCACCGTCCATTCGAACGGCATCCGGGAACCGGCGGCCACCTTGTTGAGCACCGATTTGGCGGTGACCTCATGGAAAGTGACCCCGGCGAACTCGGGGGTGGAGACGGAGCGCACCAGTCCGGCCAGTGGCAGCAACGCGGGAGCGGCCGGGCCCGCTCCGGAGGGCGGGCCGCCTGCGGGGGGCTCGCCAGCCATGGCATCGGCTGGTTTGAGTGCCTGCGCGTCCCATCTCATGACTATATTCGAATATATGTTCGATCATAAGTCAAGGACCTCAGGTCGAAGTGCCGGCGACGGCGCAGAACGTGGCGTTGCTAGGCTGGGCCCATGATTCTCCTGACCGGGTTCGAACCGTTTGGCGGCGAAACCACCAATCCCTCCTGGACGGCGGCGCGCGGAGCCGCGGCCTTGCTTCAAGCCGAGGGGCACGAGGTCGCGGCGGTGGAGCTGCCCTGCGTCTTCGGGGACGCCATCGCCGTCCTGCAAACGGCCTTGTCGGAGCACCACCCGGAGCTCGTCGTCTGCGCGGGCCAGGCCGGGGGCAGGGCCCGCATCTCGCTGGAACGGATCGCGATCAACTGCGATGACGCACGGATCCCGGACAACGCGGGCAACGCCCCAGTCGACGAGCCGGTGGTCCCAGGCGGACCCGCGGCCTACTTCAGTACTCTGCCGGTGAAGGCGGTCCTGGCGGCGCTGGGCTCGGCCGGCATTCCCGCCGAGGTCTCGCAGACAGCCGGGACCTACGTCTGCAATCATGTCTTCTACGGCCTGATGCACGCCCTCCGGCTCGCTCCCGCCACCCGCGGCGGCTTTGTCCATGTCCCGTACGCGCCGGACCAGATCCCGCCGGATAGCGGCCTGGCCTCGCTGCCGCTGGAGCAAATGACGCAGGCGCTCGCCGTCGTCGTCCGGGCCGCGCTGGCGACGACGGCGGACCTCAAGCTCGCCGCCGGCGCGACACACTAGGGCGATCCGCGGGGCTGCAGCTCAGTCGAGCAGCTCCCAGACGACGGCGACGGCAGCGGTGACGCTGGAGCCGCCCGCTTCGACGGTCAGYGGCTCCGATGCCACGGCGCGCTGCATCGCGGCGAGCGGAACCGGCGGCCCCATGCCGGACTGCTGGGTTACCGAGAGGGCGCTGCCCAGCCGGGCACCGGCCAGCGAGGCGAAGTGTTCGGCGGCCGTGCGGGCGTCGTGCCATGCCGCCTCCCGGGCCTGGGCTTGGACCGCAGTGGGATCCGCAAAGCCGAACTCCAGTCCGTTGAGGCGTACGTCGTCCCCGCCGGTGGCCACCGCGGCGGCAATGAGCCCGGAGGCTGCAGGCAGGTCGCGAAGCCGGACGGCGAGCGTGCTGGAGGCTACATATCCGGAGATCAGCTGGCCGCGGCCTTCCTGCCAGCTGACCTCGGCCCGGACGTTCAGCCCGGAGGTGGTGATGTCTGGATTTCCGACGCCGTGATCCCGGAGGACGGCCGTGATCGCGGACGAGGCGCGGGCGGCATCCCGGTAGGCCGCGTCCACGCCCGGGCGCCGGCATTCGACGCCGAGGGAAAGCGTCAGCAGATCCGGCGCGGCCTCCGCAGTGCCGGAGCCGGTAACCGAGATGGACCTGGGATTTTCCGTCATGTTATGCCTCGTTCCGTTCGGCGGCCGTGCCTGGCCGTGCCTGCAGTGGGCGTGGGGGAGTGTCCGGATGACTTCCTGGGTGGGCTGGCGGGTAGCCGCCGGCCTGGAGCCCGGCGTGCCGCTCAAAGAAATTGGCCGATCCGGGGTTGCCTGTCCGCACCAGGGACCAGGCCGCCGCCAGGAAGTACAACGGAAGAAACGGCACCCCGAGGCACCAGGCGTACTGGGTGGCGTGCCGATCTTCGTGTCCCAGCAGTTCCGGGTTGCCCATGGCCTCCGCCGCCCCGGCGCGGAAGATCACCACATTGCCCACGGTGAACGCCGCCGCGAACGGCAGTCGCCAGCGGTAGCCGGCGGCCAGGAGCAGGCCGCGCGGGCCGGGGCGGAGCCCGGTCCGGGCGCAGGCGGCCAGCAGCAGCCCCAGCGGCGTCGATGCGTTCAGCAGGTTGGCAAGCTGCCGCAGCCGCTGTCCGGGAGTCATGAGGCCATGCTAGCGGGGCACCTGCCCGCGGGATACGACGCGGGCCGGTCCGGCAGGCACGTCGTTCCTGTCCGACGGCGCAGGCACGAACATTGCGCTGCCATGCACGACCCAGGACCGTCCGGGACTGCTTGGAGGAATTCTCAGGGGTGTGCGGCGCGCAGATGGCTCAGAACCAGTCCGACGGGGACACTTACGACCAATACAACGTAGAAAGCCCGAAGGAGTGCGGCCCTCATTGGCCGTTGGGCGTGGCGTGTTCGGGCCCCGGCGAGGACCAGCCCTGCGACAAGCAGGAGGCCGCCGGCATCTGTGATGAGCGGGATGGAAAGGAGCGCTCCGACGATGACCAGGGCGTTGCCGGTGTTCCAGCAGCCGAACAGCGCCCACCCCTGTGCCGGTCGAACCGGTTCCGCACCGAGGAACCGGCGTTGGTTGCTGATGGCGCATTGGGCCACGCCGCAGACGAGCACGAGGTAGGCGGCAAGCCAGCTGCCGCGGTCGAAGTGCAAGGGGCCCGCGATTGCGGCGACCAGACCGCCGAGCACGATGAAGCCAACGCCGGCTGCATAGCCGACTCGCTCGGGGACCCCGTTCATGCCAGGGACGCGGCCGAGATTTGGAGCCGCAAGGTTTCCGGACGACGGTCGAGGCAGCTGACCATAAGGCGTGCCGGGGTCCCTCGCAGTCATTGTTCATCCTCCGTGGTCTCGAATGTGCTTTAAAAGTAACATCATCATTTCTATTCGCTACACTGGTCCCATGAACGGAGACCTGAAGGATCGGTCCGATGTCGCCAGGCTGGTCGGGGAGTTCTACCGGCGCGCCTTTGCCGACCCGCTGATCGGGCCTATCTTCACGGATATCGCCAGGATGGATCTCGATCATCACCTGCCGGTCATGTGCGACTTCTGGGAGACCGTGCTGTTCCGCGCGGGCCTCTACCGCCGCAACGCCCTTCAGGTGCATCTGCTGCTTAACGCCCGTTTTCCGTTGCAGCAGGAACACTTCGAACGGTGGCTCGCCCTGTGGGTTGCGAACGTCGACGAGCACTTCGCCGGTGCGAAGGCTGACCTCGCTAAGGTCCAGGCCAGGCGCATTGCCGGGTCCATCCACCGGCGGGTTCAGGGCCGTCCCGGCAGCGATTTCGAGACCCTGAAGCCGCGCTGGGCCCACGAGGAGGAATCGGCGCATGCCCGCGGGAACTGAAGCGGAGGCACAGCCCGGGCGTTCAGCGCCGGGCAGCAACCGGAGGAATGAGACCTACCACGCCGCGTTGGCGTCGCACACGCGGCGGCGTGTCCTCGATGCCTTGGCCGGTTCGCCCGGGCCAGTGGACGCGCAAGCCATCGCCGGCGTACTGGAACTGCACGTTTCCACGGTCCGGTTCCACCTGGACCACCTCGAGGAGGTGCGCCTTGTCCGGCGCGAATCCGGCGGCCACCGGCGCCGCGGCCGCCCGCGTGTGCTGTATACGGCCGTCCTCGAGGCCGAAAGCGACGGGGATTCGCGGGAGCAGTTGATCGAGGTGCTTGCCGGAGCCCTCGCACACAGCGACGTGGACCAGGGACGGGGCCGCGCCATTACCGCCGGCCGTACCTGGGCACGCGGACTCGTGCCCGAACGCTCCGACTCCGACAATCCACATAGCGGGCTCATTGAGGTTCTTGGCAGGCTCGGTTTCGACCCGGCGGCAGACGGTGATGTCATCCAATTGCGGGGGTGCCCGTTCCGCGACGCCGCGAGGCGGCACCCGCAGGTTGTCTGTTCGGTCCACCTCGGACTCGTGCAACAGTTACTCGACGGAGACGGAGACGGAGACGGAGACGGAGACGGCGACGGAGACGGAGACGGAGACGGAGACGGCGACGGCGACGGCCACGCGCCGCCGGACGTGCGTCTGCTCCCTTTCGTTCAGCCTAATCTTTGCCTCATCACCCTGCCCTGAGCCCGTTCGGGCGGCCGGACGGCTTCAACTAGACTGAAGGGGAGCGCCCGCCGGAACGATTTTGGCGAGCCCTGCCCTTTGTCAACGCACTGGTCCCTGCCCCTGTTGAAGGTCCTGTGCCGTTGGCATGAACCGACTCGTAGCTAAGAACAGTAGATGACTGAAACTTTGCCGGGCGCAGCCGTCCCGAACCCTCTGGATGAAGCCGCCATCACCGCCGCCGTAGACCAAGCCGTCGCCGCCATTGCCGCGGCCTCGACGCTCGATGAACTCAAGGCCGTGCGGCTCGCCCACGCCGGGGAAAAGTCCGCGCTGAGCCTGGCCAACCGCGAAATCGGCGGCCTGCCCAAGGACCAGAAGGCCGCCGCCGGCAAGCTGATGGGCGCCTCCCGCGGACGCGTCAACAAGGCGCTCGCGGACCGCACCGTCGAGCTCGAAGCGGAGAACGACGCCCGCATCCTGGTCGAGGAAACCGTCGACGTCACGGCCGCCCCGCGCCGCCGCCGTGCCGGCGCCCGGCACCCGCTGTCGACGCTGCAGGACCGCGTCGCGGATATTTTCGTGGGGATGGGCTGGGAAATCGCCGAGGGTCCCGAGGTCGAGTCGGAGTGGTTCAACTTCGATGCGCTGAACTTCAAGCCGGACCACCCGGCCCGCGAAATGCAGGACACCTTCTTCGTGGAGCCGCCCGAGGCGCACCTGCTGATGCGCACCCACACCTCCCCGGTGCAGGTCCGCTCCATGCTGGAACGCGAAGTCCCCATCTACGTGCTGTGCCCGGGCAAGGTCTTCCGCACCGACGAACTCGACGCCACGCACACCCCGGTATTCCACCAGTTCGAGGGCCTGGCGATCGACAAAAAGCTCAGCATGGCGGACCTGCGCGGCACCCTGGAACACTTCGCCCGGCAGATGTTCGGTGACGAGGCCCAGATCCGGCTGCGCCCGAACTACTTCCCGTTCACCGAGCCGTCCGCGGAGCTGGACATCTGGCACCCGGGCGCCAAGGGCGGTCCGCGCTGGATCGAATGGGGCGGCTGCGGCATGGTCAACCCCAACGTGCTGCGCGCCGCCGGCATCGATCCGGACGTCTATTCAGGTTTTGCCTTCGGCATGGGCATTGAACGCACCCTTATGTTCCGCAATGAGGTCGGCGACATGCGCGACATGATCGAAGGCGATGTACGTTTCAGCGAGCACTTCGGGATGGAGATCTAACCGTGCGTATCCCACTTTCCTGGCTGCGTGAATTTGCAGCCGTACCGGCCGGAGCGACGGCCGAAGACGTGATGGAAGACCTGGTCAGGGTCGGCTTTGAAGAGGAAGCGGTCCACCGTCCCACGGACGCCCTCCAGGGCCCGATCGTGGTGGGCCAGGTGCTGAGCCTGGTGAAGGAGCCGCAGTCCAACGGCAAGACCATCAACTGGTGCCAGGTCCGGGTGGTACCCGAAGGACAGCAGCAGACCCTGACGGGCGAGGGCATTGATCCCTCCGGTGTCCAGGGCATCATCTGCGGCGCGCACAACTTCGTGGAAGGCGACAAGGTGGTGGTCACCTTGCCCGGTGCCGTGCTGCCCGGGGACTTCCGCATTTCCGCCCGCAAGACCTACGGGCACCTCTCCGCCGGCATGATCGCCTCCGTCCGTGAGCTCGGCATCGGCGAAGACCACGACGGCATCCTGGTCCTGTCCCGGATCGGCCTGGACCCGGAAATCGGCACCGACGCCATGGAACTGCTGGACCTCTACGACCAGGCCGCGGAAATCAACGTCACGCCGGACCGCGGCTATGCGTTCTCCATCCGCGGCGTGGCCCGGGAATACGCCCACGCCACCGGCACGCCCTTCACCGATCCGGCGTCCCGGGTACAGCCGCCCGCGGAACTGTCGGGCGGCTACGGCGTGAAGCTCAACGACGACGCACCGATCTACGGCAAGGCCGGCTGCGACCGCTTCGTGGCCCGCACCGTCCGCGGCATCGACGCCACCCGGCCGACGCCGCCATGGATGAGCTCCCGGCTCCGGCTCGCCGGCATCCGGTCCATCTCGCTGCCGGTCGATATCTCCAACTACGTCATGCTGGAACTGGGCCAGCCGCTGCACTTCTACGACCAGGACAAGCTCTCCGGCGAGATCGTGGTCCGCCGCGCCGTCGCCGGCGAAACGCTCAAGACCCTCGACGGCAAGGAACGGACGCTCGACGTCGAGGACCTCCTGATCACGGACGGCTCCGGCCCGATCGGCGTCGCTGGCGTGATGGGCGGCGCCGCCACGGAGGTCAGCGACGCGACGTCGACCATCCTGATCGAGGCGGCGCACTTCGAGGAAGTCTCGATCGCCCGCTCGCGCCGCCGCCACAAGCTCCCGTCCGAGGCGTCCAAGCGCTTCGAACGCGGGGTTGACTGGCACGTCGCCCACGTGGCCGCCCAACGCGCCGTCGACCTGCTGGTTGAACTCGCCGGCGGCACCGCCGTGGCCGAGGGAACCGACGTCGGTACCGCGCCGGACGTGGCCCCCGTCGAGCTGCCAGCAGCCTTCGCCGCGGAGCGCATCGGCATCGACTTCACCGAGGAACAGATCCTCACCTCGCTGCAGGACCTGGGCGCCGTCGTGGAAAGGACCGCCGGCGGCTTCAGCGTCACGGCGCCGAGCTGGCGCAACGACCTGGAAACCAAGGAAGACCTCTCGGAGGAAATCGCCCGGCTGGTCGGCTACGACCAGATCCCCGCGACGCTGCCGGTGGCACCCCCGGGCCGGGGCCTGACCCGCGTGCAGCAGCAGCGCCGCCGGCTGATCCAGGCGCTGGCCGACGCCGGCCTCACCGAGGTGATGGCGTACCCGTTCGTTTCCAAGGCCGCCAACGACACCTTTGGCGCCGCGGCGGCCGGCTCGGAGCGGAAGGCACTGAAGCTGGCCAACCCGATCAGCGAGGAGCACGGCTACCTGCGGACCTCCGTCCTGCCGGGCCTGATCGAGGTCGCCAAGCGCAACCACTCCCGCGGCTTCCGCGATCTCGCGCTCTTCGAAACCGGGCTGGTCTTCCTGCCCGGCGCCACGCTGGGCACCGGCTCCATCCCGCCGCTGGGCGCCAAGCCGTCCGAGGACGTGCTGGACGCCCTGTACGACGGGGTCCCGGAGCAGCCGCTTCACCTCGCCGCGGTGCTGACGGGCCACGATTCACCGGCCGCGCCGGCGCACACTCCCCGTGCCTGGGATTGGGCCGACGCGCTGGACATCGCCCGGCTCGCCGGTGACGTCCTCGGTGTCGAACTGGTGGTCAGCCAGGGCCAGCACCAGGCGTTCCACCCGGGACGGGCCGCGCAGCTGGCGCTGCGCAGCGGCGAGGTGGTGGGCCATGCCGGCGAACTGCACCCGAAGCTGCTCGCGGCGCATGACATGCCGGCCCGCTCGGTGGCGCTGGAACTGAACGCGGACGCCCTGTTCGACGCCGCCGCCGACGTGATCGTCGCCCGGCACATCTCCAGCTACCCCGTCGCCACCCAGGACGTCGCCCTCGTGGTGGCTGCCGACGTCGCCGCGGATGAGGTACTGGCTGCCCTGCGCGAGGGCGCGGGGGAGCTGCTCGAGGAGGTGTCCCTGTTTGATGTCTACGCGGGCAAGGGCATCGAGGACGGCAAGAAGTCGCTCGCGTTCAACCTGCGCTTCCGCGCCGAGGACCGTACCTTGACCGCGGACGAAGCCTCGGCCGCCCGCGACAGCGCGGTCGCGGCCGCCCACGAGCGCTTCGGCGCCGTGCAGCGCTAGCGCCCTGCAGTACGCAG
>NZ_JBFRFD010000035.1:0-12813 GCF_052114645.1 Arthrobacter sp. 2YAF22_2 | reverse complement strand
GTCCTGCGGGTATTCGGTCACCTCGTGGCCGAACAGCTGCTGGAAGCAGCCCACGGCGGCCTGCGGTTCGGGCGTGAGCAGCTCGACCCAGGCCAAAGCTCCCGGCTCCTCGGTGCGGGCCGCACCGAAGTGGGTCCCCGCCTCCCAGGCCCCGGTGGTCCCTCCGCCGGGCGGGGCGAAGAAGACCATCACGCCGGTGTCCGCGACGGCCTCGGGCCCGAACTCCAGCACTCCTCCGGCGTGCGACACCTCGGCGGCGAGATTTGCGGCGTCGTCAACGGCGAAGTAGACGTTCCATTGGCCCGGCGACCCCGCCTGTTGCTGCTGCGGATTCTGCGGCGCGATGACGGTGACGAGTTCCTGGCCCAGGAACGCCTTGGAAAAGCTGCGACCATCGGGGGTGGGCTGGTCCTCGTACCGCCAGCCGAAGAGCGCGGCGTAGAAGTCCTTGGCTGCCGCCACATCCGGGCTCTGCAGGTCAGCCCAGCAGACCTCGCCCTCAGCGAAACCGGAACGAATGGGCACGTTGGTTCCTTCCAAGAGGTTGCGGCTGCACGACTGYCCGGGGCGGATGCTGCCGGAACCATCAACCTACTCCGGGCGCATCGGCGATGGCAATGCGGCTCCCCGCCCCGCCGATCCGACGGTTCCCTGCCGGAACGACGCCAGTACACGTCGAGTGGGCACGGAACCGTCGACGCGGCGGAGTGAGGCGGCAAGACCAAGTGCGCGAAAGGACTCGGCGCAGGGATGGGCCGCCGGGGGCGGGGATGCGGCGGTGGCGAAACGCAGAAAAGCCCGCCGGGCACGCCCTAAACAGGGTGCGCCCGACGGGCCTGAAAATAGATGACCGGCTCCCTTCCTGGAAAGGAGCGCCGGAGGAGTGTCGACTAACCTATGCGACGGGTGTCAACCTCGTCGTCGTCTTCTTCCACATCGTCCGCGTACTTATCCACATAAGCCGAATAATCCGGTTCGACCGGTTCATCAGCGAAGTGGCTCGTGGCACGACTTCCCGGGCCCGTGAGCTCGCGCTGAAGGGCCGAATAGTCAGTGTTCGGGGAGTAGTACTTGATGTCCCGAGCCTGCTTGGTAGCTTTTGCCTTTTGACGGCCGCGCCCCATGGCGTGACCCCCTTTTGTACTTGGACCGGAGGTGGTCACCTTGGCTATCGGTGAGGCCCCGGAATGWTTGGTCAATTTGTCGTACACCTAGATTACATGCTTTCGGCCGGGACTGCTCGCCGATACCGCCGCTGTGGACAGTGTCGCTCGTCCCACTGCACGCGGCCGGCACACCCGGCTCGGCAGCCCTCGGCATGCGGCCCGACGGGGTTCTTCGATAGAGTCTCTTGATGGGCGCCCGGAAACGGGGCCCCGGGCCGGGCATCCGGCCCCGGCAAATTGCACGGAAGGGGTGAATTCCCGAGTGACCGAAGAGCCTGTAAGCGACGAGAACGCCAGGCGCCGCGATTCCGGCACGCCTTACGYTCCCCGCGCCGATGGATCCGCCGAGAGTCAGGTTCCGGCTCCGACGGCTGGTGTGCCCGCCTCCATCCGCGTCCCGCCCCGGCCGTCCGCGCCGCCGACGTCGGCACTGCCGTTTGTTCCCGGCACTCCCGAAGCGGAGCCACTCGCCGCTCCCGGCACTCCCGAGGCGGGGCCCGGCGCTGTTCCAGGCGCCGCCGAAGCAGAGCCCGGCGCGCCGTCCTCCCGCCGCGCTGCCGCAAGATCCCGCACCCGGGCGACGCCTCGGGCCACGCAGGGCTCGCCCGCGATGCCCGACGCGCGGGCTACCGCCAAGACCCCGAACCGCAAGGGCTCCTCGGGGGCATCCCAGTTCGGCAAGCTGGTTTCCGCCCAGGCGGCACGGCTCCGGACATCACGGCTGGGACCGCGCAGCCGGGAGTTTGGCCGCACCTTGTGGACCGGCGCCCAACGGCTGGGCCTGGCAAAGGTGGGAGTGGCCGCCGTCGTGGTGCTGGGCCTGCTGATCTGGGGGCTGACATCGCTCGGGACAGCCCCGCAGCAACCGTCGGCCGGGACCTCACCCGCTCCCGCCACCGGAGCCTCCCCTTCGGCCACCGCCCGCGGCCCGCTGCCGCTGGAAGGCGTCAGCCCAATGGATTTCCGGCTCGGCGACTGCTTCAAGGATTTCGACGCGAATGCCCCCACTTCCACCGTGGTGGCCTGCGACACCGGGCACTCGGCGCAACTGGTGGCCGTCGAGTCGTACGCCGCCTCCGACGCCTACCCGGGCCGCGATCCGCTGAAGCAGAAGGCACTGGACGCTTGCAAGGCCGCGGCGCTGACCGATAAGTCCGGGGACTACGCGTTCAGCTACAAGCTGGCCTACCCGAGCAATTCCAGCTGGGTCACCGGCGACCGGAGAGTGGACTGCTACTTCGTCGCGGACGGCGGCAACGTCATCAAGGAGTCCCTGCTCCCCCAGCTGTAGGGCGTGCCGCGGCCCCGGCAAATGTCAGACCGGCTGACGCGCCCATGCTCGCCCAACTCGTCCGCCGCGCACACGTCTTGTCGTTGAGACCCGGAACACGTGCCTGCGGTTAGGCTGGTGCCATGAGGTTGGGGGGCGCGGYCGCGGAGCCGCTTGTGCACATACAAGACTTCCGGATGGACTTCGGGGACAGAACCGTCATCAAGGACCTCTCCTTCGATGTCCGTGCCGGGGAAACCTTCGGGTTCCTCGGCAGCAACGGCTGCGGCAAGACCACCACGCTCCGGGCGCTGCTGGGAATCTACCAGCCCACCGCCGGAACCCTGCACATCGGCGGCAAATCCTTCGCTCCCAGCGACGGCGCCCGCCTCGGATACCTGCCCGAGGAACGCGGCCTCTACAAAAAAGAATCCGTGCTGGACGTGATGGTCTACTTCGGCAGGCTCAAGGGCCTCAGCAAGGGCCACGCGAAGGCCTGGTCGCGGGACTACCTGGAGCGCGTCGACCTCGGCGACAAAGCCACGACCCGCCTGGACAAGCTCTCCGGGGGCCAGCAGCAAAAAGTGCAGCTTGGCGTGACCATCATGAACGACCCCGAGCTGCTGATCCTGGACGAACCCACCAAGGGCTTCGACCCGGTGAATCGACGACTCCTCATGGACATCATCGAGGAACAAAAGCTCGCCGGCGCGACGGTCATCATGGTCACGCACCAGATGGAAGAAGTGGAACGCCTTTGTGACCGGGTCATCCTGCTCAAGGACGGCACCGCCCGCGCCTACGGGACCGTCGCCGAAGTCCAGGAACAATTCGGCGGCACCCTGTACCGGCTCACCTACAGCGGAGCGCTGCCCTCCTCCCCGCTGTATGACGTAGTCACCGACGACGGCGGCAGGGCCGAGCTCTCGCCGCGCCCCGGCGGGGACGAGGCAACGGTCCTGCGGCACCTGATCGACGGCGGTGTCGCCGTGCGGTCTTTCACCACCGCGAGGACCTCCCTGGAGGAAGTCTTTATCAAGGTCTACGGCGAACACCACGAACTGGCGGGGGTTTGAACCCGATGACACAGCACACCCCGGAACCGCAGCGCGCCCCCGCAGCCCAGGCCACCCCGGTCGCCGTCCCGAAACGACCGTTCGCCCGGCATAACCTGGGCACCGTCGTGGAGTTCGAATTCATCCGCACCCTGAAGAAGCGAGGCTTCTGGATCGCCACCCTGGCGATCCCGGTCGTGATCGCGATCGTCTTCGCGCTCGTGTACCTGAGCAATTCCTCGTCCACAGCCAGCGCCGACGCCCAAAAGACAGCCTCCATGTCCTTCACCTACACCGACGACTCCGGGCTCATCGTCCCGGAGATCGCACAGGCCATGGGCGGGAAGAAGGCCTCGGATCCCGGGCAGGCCCTGCAGGACGTGAAAAAGGGCCTGAGCGACGCCTACTTCGTGTACCCCGCCGAACCCGCCAAGCAGTCAGTCAAGGCCTTCGGCGCCGACAAGGGAATTTTCGAAAACAACAAGTACGACGCCGTCGCCAAGCAACTCCTCACTGCCTCGGCCCAGGCCAAGGTCGGCTCGCCGCAGCTAACAGCCGCGGCCAGCGGCGACGTCAAAACCGAGACCCAGACCTACAAGGACGGTCAACTTACCGGCGGGTTCGGCTCCGCCGTGCCGCCTCTGATGTTCCTGGTGATCTTCTACGTCTCGATCATTCTGCTCTCCAACCAGATGCTCAGCAGCACCCTGGAGGAGAAAGAAAACCGGGTCACCGAGATGATCCTCACCACCCTGAACCCCACCACCCTGATCCTCGGCAAGGTCGCCGCACTGTTCATGGTCGGCCTCGTCCAGATCCTCGTCTTCCTCGCACCGATCGTCGCCGGTTTCATCTTCTTCCGTGACAAACTCGCCATCCCGGACCTGGACCTGTCCACCATCAGCTTCGAACCCGGAACCATGATCGTGGGCGCCCTGCTGCTGTTGGGCGGCTTCACCGTCTTCACCGGCGTCCTCGTTGCCATCGGCGCCGTCATGCCCAGCACCAAGGAAGCCGGCACGATCTTCGGGCCGCTCATGGGGCTGATCTTCGTGCCGTTCTATGCCATCAGCCTGATCATCTCCGACCCCCGCGCGCCCATCGTGCAGATTTTCACCTACTTCCCCCTCTCCGCCCCGATCACCGCCCTGCTCCGCAACGCCTTCGGCACCCTCAGCCCGGTCGAATCCGCGGTGATCATCGCGGAACTGTTCATCACCGGCTTCCTCGTCCTGCGGCTCGCGGCGCACCTGTTCCGCTACGGATCCATCCACTACTCCGGCAAACTCTCCATCGCCGGAACCTTCCGCAAGCGCAGCAAGGCAGGCGCCGCCGCGCGATAGCTGACCGGCGAGCACGGACGCACCAAGGGCTGCCAGCCGGCATAATGCGGCGGACAGCCCTTCAGCGCCTGCGTCGGATATGCCTCGCGGCTACTCCTTGCGGCGGACCGAGAGGCCGCTGCCGGTGGAGGCTCCGCCGTCCGGCCGCGCGGACGCGTCCGATCCGCCCATTGTGAGCTCCATCAGGTCAGGAGCCGTGTCCACCAGGACCGTGTCGCCGTCGGCAATGTCGCCGGCCAGGATGGCCTTGGCCAGCCGGTCGCCGATTTCCCGCTGCACCAGGCGGCGCAGCGGCCGGGCGCCGTAGGCCGGATCGTAGCCGGTGACGGCCAGCCAGGCGCGGGCGCCCTCCGTGACTTCGAGGCTAAGCCGGCGGCCCTTGAGACGTTCGCCCAGTTCCTTCACCTGCAGCTCCACGATCTCGGCGAGTTCCTCGACGGTCAGCGGGTCGAAGATCACCACCTCGTCGAGCCGGTTCAGGAATTCGGGCTTGAACGAGGCATGCACCGTGGCCATGACTGCGGACCGCTTGGCGGCGGCATCGAGGCCCGGGTCCACGAGGAACTGGCTGCCGAGGTTGGAGGTCAGCACCAGGATCACGTTCCGGAAGTCCACGGTGCGGCCCTGGCCGTCGGTGAGGCGGCCGTCGTCGAGCACCTGCAGGAGAATGTCGAAGACTTCGGGGTGGGCTTTCTCCACCTCGTCCAGCAATAGAACGGAGTACGGACGACGGCGGACCGCCTCGGTCAGCTGGCCGCCCTCCTCGTAGCCCACGTAGCCGGGAGGGGCACCGACGAGCCGTGCCACCGAGTGCTTCTCCGAGTACTCGGACATGTCGATCCGGACCATGGCACGCTCGTCGTCGAAGAGGAAGTCGGCGAGGGACTTGGCCAGCTCGGTCTTGCCGACGCCGGTGGGACCCAGAAACAGGAAGGAGCCGGTGGGCCGGTTGGGGTCGCTGATCCCGGCGCGGGCGCGGCGTACGGCGTCGGACACAGCGGTGACGGCCTTGGTTTGGCCGATCAGCCGCTCGCCCAGGACGTGCTCCATGTCCAGCAGCTTCTGGCTTTCGCCCTGCAGCATGCGACCCGCCGGGATGCCGGTCCACGCCGAGATGACCTCGGCAATGTCGTCCGCGGTGACCTGGTCGGCGACCATCTGCCCGGACTTATCCGGCACCGATTCCTCGGCTTCGGCCGCGGCCTTGAGTTCACGCTCCAGGGCCGGAATTTCGCCGTACAGTATCCTGGAGGCCGCCTCGAGGTCGCCCTCGCGCTGGGCCTTGTCCGCCGTGGAGCGGAGTTCGTCAAGCTTGGCCCTCAGATCACCGACCCGGTTCAGGCCGGCCTTCTCCGCCTCCCAGCGGGCATTCAGGGCCGCGAGCTCCTCCTTCTTGTCCGCCATGTCCGCACGCAGGGCAGCGAGGCGTTCCACCGAAGCGGCGTCGGTCTCGCCGGTCAGGGCCAGTTCCTCCATGGTCAGCCGGTCCACCTGACGGCGCAACTGGTCGATTTCCTCCGGGGCGGAGTCGATTTCCATCCGCAGCCGGGACGCGGCCTCGTCCACGAGGTCGATCGCCTTGTCCGGAAGCTGCCGGCCGGAAATATACCGGTTGGACAAGGTCGCGGCGGCCACCAGGGCGGAGTCGGAGATGGAGACCTTGTGGTGCGCCTCGTAGCGTTCCTTGAGTCCACGCAGGATGCCGATGGTGTCGTCCACGCTCGGCTCGCCGACGTAGACCTGCTGGAACCGGCGTTCCAGAGCCGGGTCCTTTTCGATGTTTTCGCGGTACTCATCCAGCGTGGTGGCACCGATCAGCCGGAGCTCGCCGCGGGCCAGCATGGGCTTGAGCATGTTACCGGCGTCCATCGAGCTGTCCCCGGACGCACCGGCGCCCACCACGGTGTGGAGCTCGTCGATGAAGGTGACGATCTGGCCCTCGGAACTCTTGATCTCCTCCAGCACCGCTTTGAGCCGCTCCTCGAACTCGCCGCGGTACTTGGCGCCGGCCACCATCGAGGCCAAGTCCAAGGCGATCAGGGTCTTGCCGCGGAGGCTCTCTGGCACGTCGCCGGCGACGATCCGCTGGGCCAGCCCTTCGACGACGGCGGTCTTGCCGACGCCAGGTTCCCCGATGATCACGGGGTTGTTCTTGGTGCGACGGCTCAGGACCTGGATGATGCGGCGGATCTCGGCGTCGCGGCCGATCACCGGGTCCAGCTTGCCGGAGCGGGCAATCGCGGTCAGGTCGGTGCCGTACTTCTCCAGCGACTGGAAAGTGTTTTCTGGGTCGGCGTTGTCCACCTTGCGGTCACCGCGGACCCCGGGCAGGGCGGCGAGCAGGGCCTCGTGCGAGGCGCCCGCCTCGCGCATCAGCCGGCCGACCTCGTCGTTTCCGGACGCGAGGCCCAGCAGCAGATGTTCGGTGGAGACAAAGGAGTCTCCAAGGCGCTCTGCCTCGTTCTGCGCGTTCTTGATGGCCTGCATGGCCGTGCGCGAAAGCTGGGCCTGCTGCACCGAGCTGCCCGAGCTGGACGGCAACGCCTTGATCGCGGAACTCGCCTGGACGCTGACGGCATCCGGGTCGCTGCCGGTGGCGCGCAGAAGTGCGACGGCGACCCCCTCGCGCTGGTCCATCAGTGCCTTGAGCAGGTGGGCCGGCTCCAGCTGCGGATTGCCTGCCGTCGAGGCGTTCATGGCTGCAGCCGAAAGAGCCTCCTGGCTCTTGGTGGTGAACTTGGTGTCCAAAGAGAGCTCCTTCTGGGGTAAAACTGTCGTCAGGGTTGAGTCTAGACCGCTCAACTTTGGATGCGGGCCCCTTTAGTTCCATGTTTGCCCACGGCGAAACTGCTGTCTAGGGCCGGTGGGTGTGGGGGGTCAGGGTCGTGGGTGTCGTGGCGGGGCGCGGGGTGCGCCGCCAGCCCAAGGACATGCACCTCCCTCGTGCCGCCCAATGGACATGCTCCCCCTTCGCTCCGCCCAAGGCAGATGCTCCTCCTTGGCCCCGCGCCGCGGTGGACATGCTCTCCCCTGTGTCCAGGAACCGGACATAGCCCCCATATGCCCATTCCCGACACGTAGGACTGCGCATGCACCTTGGTCTGTTCCGGGCCGAAAAGTGGGCATGCGCTCCCGCGACCTCAGCCGCCGGACAAGTCCGAATATGTCCATCAGCTGGTGCGGCGGCGCCAGAGGTGTCCGGCGCAGAGAAATGGACCTGCGCTCCTCTGCCCGCGACCAACGGACATAGTCCCCACATGTCCAACACCGGCACCCTGGACTGGGCATGTCCCGACGGGCGGCCGGGCAACACTGGACATGTCCGGGGTGAGCGCGCCAAAAATGGGCATGTCCACGATAAAGACGCGATCCGGCGGTCGGGTCCCCCAAGGAACCGGCCGCCGGATCGAAGTATCGCTGCAAAACAAGACTGTCACATATTTGACAGATTTGTCATATTTCGAGTCCGCGGATGTCGCCGGACCTCGGTAATCTGGGACGCATGAATGAGACTTCGGCCCCAGAGCACGGCACCCGCAGCGTTTTCCTGGACAAAGAGCACCCCGCGGCGTGGCGCGCGCTCAACGGTTTGGGCCTGAAAGCCAAGGAAGCCGCGACCGAGGCGGGGCTGGATCAGACGCTGATTGAACTGCTGAACGTGCGCATCTCGCAGATCAACGGCTGCGCTTTCTGCCTGGATCTGCACGTGGGCGATGCCGTAAAGGGCGGCGAATCAGCCCAGCGGCTGTCGGTGCTGCCGGCCTGGCGTGACACGGATCTGTTCACCGAGAAGGAACGGGCAGCCCTGGCCCTGGCTGAGGTGATCACGAACATTTCGGATGCATCGGCCCGCGAGCACGAAGGCCGCCAGGCGCGCAAGCACCTTACCGACACCGAGTTCGCCGCGGTCAGCTGGCTCGCGATCACCATGAACGCCTTCAACCGCGTCTCGATCGTCAGCCAGCACCCGGTGCGGAACAAGACCCGTAGCACCCAGCCCCGGTAGCCTGCCCGGCGGAGGCAGCCCGGAATCACTGACCGCCGCCGGTCACGGGATCAGCCGGTCCGCCCTCAGCCGGTCAAACAACCCGATGAAGGAATCCAGCGTCCGGCGGTACCCGGTGAAGCCCGCGAGCCGGCTCTTGCTCACGTCGGCCAGCACCTCGATGTTCCGTCCCAAGTCGCCGTCGGTGTGCCACCACGAGGAGACCCGCCCCAGGTCCGGCTCGGCGAGTCCGTGCCGTTCGGCCATGTTCGGCCACACCCCTTCCATGCCCCGCATTTGCTCCTCCAGCGGCCTGGGTTCGTCCGCGAAACCGATCGGTTCAACTCCAAAGTAAGCGGCGAGACGCGGCCACATCCAGCGCCAGCGGAAGACGTCGCCGTTGACGATGTTGTACGCCTGGCTGCCTGCGCCGTCCGCCGTGGCTGCCCAGAGCATGTGTTCGGCCAGCAGTCCGCTGTCGGTCATGTCCGTGAGTTTGTTCCACTGCGTCTCCGAGCCGGGGAAGATGAAGGGCCGGTTCAGTTCCTTGCAGATCGACGCCTGCACCGCGAGGGTGAGCCCCATGTTCATGGCGTTGCCCACCGCGTGGCCGATCACGGTGTGGGCGCGGTGCACCGACCAGCTGAACCCCTGGCGCTCCGCCGCTGCCCACAATTCGTCCTCTTGGGCGTAATAGAAGTTGGCAACCGGCAGCCGGGGTTCCTCCTCGTGGAAAGGCGTGTCCGGCATTTCGCCCGCGGCGTAGGCCTCGAACGGGCCAAGGTAATGTTTCAGCCCGGTCATCAGCGCAACGTGTTTCACCGGCCTGTCCCGTAACGCGTTGAGCAAGTTCCGCAGCAACGCGGCGTTGACCTCGATGTTCTCCCGTTCCGTGTCCTGGCGCGACCACGCGGTGAAAAACACATGCGTCGGGCTCTCGCCTGCGAGCGCCGCTGCGAGGCTCTCCGGCGAACTGAGATCGGCGCTGATCGGACGCGCGCCGGGCCGTTCAACCCCGCCGCGGGACAGGCCCAAAACATCCCATCCCGACTCGGCCAGTAGGGCGACCAGTGCGGAGCCGGCGATGCCGCTGGCCCCCACCACCAGCGCGGTCCGTCCATGGGCAAGGGCTGAGCTGTCGAGCACGTGATTCCTCCTGGTTGCGGGCGGGTCTCACCCTCCACCCTAGGGCCGGGACCCGACCCGCGCTTACCGGGCCGGCGCCGTTACCGCCGCCACCCTCCCTGCGGCCGCCGCCACCACCGTCCCCGAGTCCACCGCCGCACCCCTACGCCGGGTAGACCGACACGGCGGCCGCTTTGAYCACGAAATACACCTTCACCCCCGGCGCGAGGCCGAGGTCCGCCGACGCGGCGGGCGTGACATCCGCGGACAGCTCCCCCGCCCTCACCCGGATCTGGTCGCCGTGCGGTTCCAGATCGGTGACAGTCACCGGGAATGTGTTGCGCGGACTGCCGTGCGCCTCGCTAAGGAAGACAGAGACGGCCGACGGCGGGAACGCTGCCACGCCGTTCTGGCCGGGCATCGGCGGGTCCTCGTGCCGGCCGGCGAATTCCTGGCCCGCCGCCGTCCGCAGCCCGGCCGTGGTGACGGTGCCGGCCACAAGATTCAACCCTGCCAGCCCGGCGGCAAACCGGCTCCGGGGCCGCTGGAGCACCTTCCGGGTGGGGCCTTCTTCCGTGATCCTGCCGCTCTCCATCACGATCACTCGGTCGGCGAGCATGTAGGCGTCCAGGACATCGTGGGTGACGATAATCGCGCGGCGGCCAGCCAGGACCCGCTTGAGCAGCCGCCGGAGCAGCGGCGCCGCGTGGACGTCCAGGGCGGCCATCGGCTCGTCCAGCAGCAGCAATTCCGGGTCCGCCGCCAGCGCCCGGGCCACCGCCACCCGCTGGGCCTGGCCGCCGGAGAGTTCCCCGGGGCGCCGTCCGGTCAACTCTGATGCGTCGACCTCCGCCAGCCAGTGCCTAGCCGTCGCCCTCGCTTGCGCCTTGGCAACCCCCGCACTACGCGGACCAAAGGCAACATTTTCCAGGACGGTCAGGTGCGGGAACAGGAGCGGCTCCTGGGCCAGCAGGGCGGTCCCGCGGCGGTGCGGGGCGGTCCAGACGCCCCGCCCCTGCCCCAGCTCGAAGAGGATCCGGCCGTCTACTTCCGCCCGACCCGCATCGGGCCGGAGCAGGCCGGCGACGACGGCGAGCAGGGTGGATTTCCCCGCGCCGTTCGGTCCGAGCACCGCCAGGGTCTCGGTGGCGCCCAGGCTCAGTGAAACCTCCACGCCCCGCGCAGCGACCCCGGCTTCCAGCGTGAACGTCATGATCCCTGCCCTCCGGTGAGCGCCGCGCTGCGGGCACCGCTGCCTGCGCGGCTGCCGGCCCCGGGGCGGCTGCCCGCCGGGCCACCGCCAGGCGCCGGCCCCCGAAAGCTGAGTCCGACGACGACGACCGCCACCGCGACGAGCAGCAGCGACAGAGCGACGGCGGCGTCGGCGTCGGTCTCGCGCTGCAGGTAGATCTCCAGCGGCAGGGTGCGGGTGACCCCCTGGAGACTGCCGGCGAAGGTGAGGGTGGCACCGAATTCGCCGAGGCTGCGGGCGAAGGAGAGCACGGCCCCGGAGGCGAGGCCCGGCAGCACCAGCGGTACCGTGACGCGGCGCAGGACCGTGGTGGGACGGGCGCCAAGGGTTGCGGCCACGGCCTCGTAGCGGCTCCCGGCGGAGCGCAGGGCGCCCTCGAGGCTCACCACCAGGAACGGCAGCGCGACGAAGGTCTGGGCGAGCACCACCGCCGTCGTCGAGAACGCGATCTGGATGCCGGCGACTTCGAGGCTGCGGCCCAGCAGGCCTTGCCGGCCGAAGGTGTAGAGCAGCGCGATGCCGCCCACCACCGGGGGTAGCACCAGCGGCAGCAGCACGAAGGAGCGCAGGAGCCGCTGGCCTGGAAAGTCGCCCCGGGCCAGCACCAGGGCTAGCGGAACGCCGAGCAGGACGCAGAGCACAGTGCTCGCCGCCGCCGTCCGCAGACTCAGCCCCAGTGCCGTGAGTGAGGCCTCCGAGGTGACCAAGGGGATGAAGTCCGGCCAGTCGACCCGGGCTACCATGGCCGCGAGCGGAAGCAGGACAAACAGGCTCCCGGCCGCGGCGATGGCCAGCACCCAGCGCGGAATCCCGCTGTAGGCGCCGGCCCTTCGGTGGTTCACCCGTGTCCTAGCGGGCGCCGAAGCCGGCATCGGCCAAGACCTTCTGGCCCCCAGGTCCCGTCACCGCCGCAATGAACGCCGCCGCCAGCTCTTTGTTTTTGCTGGTCCGCACGGCGGCGATGGGATACCGGTTCACGGCCCTGGCCGCCTCGGGGAACGGCACTTCCTTTACCTTGCCGCCGGCCGCTTTGACGTCCGTGACGTAGACCAGCCCGGCGTCGGCCTCTCCGGACGTGACCTTGCCCAGAACGTCGGTCACCGACGATTCCTCGCTCACGGGCTTCAGGGTGGTGCGGGTTTCCTTCTCGATTGTCGCCGCGGCTGCCCCGCACGGGACCTGGCTCGCGCAGACGACGACCTTCACGCCGGGCTTGGCGAGGTCCGCAAAGGAGCTGACCGACGCCGGGTTGGCCGGGGGCACGGCGATCGTCAGCACGTTGGTGGCGAAGTCCGCGGGGGATCCTTCCACCAGGGAAGCGTCGGAGAGCTTGGTCATGTTCTTGGTGTCGGCGGAGGCAAACACGTCGGCCGGTGCGCCCTGGGTGAGTTGGGTGACGAGGTCCGAGGAACCGGCGAAGCTGAGTGCAACCTTGGTTCCCGGATGACCGGCCTCGAACTCAGCGGCAAGCCTGGTGAAGGTGGACTTCAAGGAAGCCGCCGCGAAGACCGTGATGGTTCCCGAGAGCGCAGGGCCCTCCGACGTGCCGGCAGCGGCGGAGGTTGAGCCGGCCGCCGGGGCGGACGTACCGGTGCCGCATCCGGTGAGGCCGGCGGC
>NZ_JBFRFD010000034.1:0-12902 GCF_052114645.1 Arthrobacter sp. 2YAF22_2 | reverse complement strand
GCACACATCGTTTGATGTGTGCCGCCCCTTTTGCCGGTGCTGGGAGGCTCAGCGGCCGCCGTCGAACTGCCGGCGGTAGCCGTGCATGGTGGTGAAGAACGGTGAGGGCTCGAGCGTGGGGTCGCCGGTGTAGCGGAGCTCCTCGGCCACCGGGGCAAACGGTGAGTACACCGAGTCCGTCTCCTGCAGGCCGCCGCTCAGGTAGCGGCCGGCCGCGGCGTCGATCCTGGCCTCGAGGTCCAGGCTTCCCTGCAAGGCGGCCCTGGCCGCCTCACGGTCCAGCTCGACGCCATACGGAACACCGTCCGCATTGCGGTACGGGTGGCCCAGATACAGGTGCTCCGGACGGACCTCGTCCCGCAGGTAGGTCAGGCTGGCCCGGTAGGCGGCCGGATCCTCGTAGCCGGGGAAGCCGTTGGCGGCGCCGTGGATCTGGACAGCGTCACCGACGAAAACCGAGCGCTGGCCGTCCACGACGTAGGCCACGGACCCCGCCGTGTGGCCCGGGATGTGGTGCACGGACACGGTGGCGCCGCCGCCCAGGGACAGGGTCTCGCCGCCCGTCACGAGCAGGGTCGGTTCCATTTCACCGGAGATGACCTGGTTCGCTGCTTGGGTTTGCTCGACGACGGCGTTCGGGTTGTCGATGTACTGCTGGCGCACGTCGACGTACTGGTCGACGTGCGCCTGCCGGGACCGCAGCAGCGGCGCGTCGGCCTCATGGATCACCACTTTGGCACGCCGCCCAGTCAGCTCCCAGAGCGCGTGCGCCCCGCCGAGGTGGTCGATGTGGCCATGGGTCAGCAGGATCCAGCGCACGTCTTCGATCCGGCGGCCAAGCTTCTGAAGTGCCGGGAGCATGCCCTCTGCGGGCGAGGAACTGATCCCGGTGTCGACAATGGCCGGCTCGGGAGCGTCAATGAAGAAGCTGTAGAGGCCGAAACGGCCCCACGGCGACACCAGAGGGTGGACTTTCACTTCTTGCGTCATGGATTGAGCCTTTCAGCGAAGGGTGGGGATGGCAACGTGGATGTGGTCTTGCTAACAGCGACTTTATTATAATAATATGATTACGTCACGCTCTGGAGAGCCTGTCTGCCGGCTATTGCACCGGCACTCGAACGCTGACGAGGAGTTTCGCACCCATGACTGATTTCACGACCTGGAACGCCGGCGGTGAGAAGATTGCCATCCGCAAGGACCTCCGGGTCCCGATGCGCGACGGCGTCGAACTCGCCGCCGATGCCTACCAAGGCATCGACGACAAGCCGCGCCCCGCCCTCGTAGCGTTGAGCCCCTACGGCAAGGAGCTGCAGGCCCTCGCCCTAACCACGCCGCCGCAGCGGCGCCCCAGCCCGATGTGGGACGGCTGCATCGAGGCCGGCGACATCGCCCGCATCGTCAAGGAGGACTACGTCCACGTCATCGGGGACCTGCGCGGCTCCGGACATTCCGGCGGCGAACACATCGGCAACTACAACGCCGGCGGTGTGTCGCTGGGCCAGGACGCGTACGACTTCATCGAGTGGGTCGCCGAGCAGCCCTGGTGCGACGGTAACGTCGGCATGGTGGGCATCTCCTACTTCGGATCCATGCAGGTGCTGGCCGCGGCAGAGCGGCCGCCGCACCTGAAGGCGATCTTCGTTTCCGGCGGACACTACGACTTCTACGAGACCACCTACCACGGCGGCGTCATGTGGTTCATGCCGCGGGCGGCGCGCGAGGGCCGGGGCGGCGACTCCGGCTGGGCGTTCACCGACGGCGTCAAGTCCCGCATGATCGAGAAGTACTCCCCCGCGGAACTGAAAGACCTCGTTGCCAAGCGCCTCGAGGACCCCGACGTCGCCGCGTGGCCGAACCTGGTCCACGTGTTGAACTACCCGAAAAACCACGAGGCCTGGTTCGACATCGTCATGAACGAGCTCGACGGTGACTGGTACGAAGAACGTAACCCCATCACACTGGCCCCGAACATCGATATCCCTGTGTGGCTGCAGCTGGACCAAGGCCGCGGCTGGACCCTGGACGGCACGATTGACCTCTTCAACGAGCTCAAGGGTCCCAAGAAGCTGGACATCGGCCCCTATCCGCCCATGCAGTCGCGTCCCTTCATCGAGGAACACGACAAGATGTTCCGGTGGTACGACTACTGGATCAAGGGCATCCACAACGGCGTGATGGACGAACCCGCGGTCAGTGTCTTCGTGGAGGGCTCCCGCGAGGTTGTCACTGCCGAGGCGTGGCCGCCGAAGGACGTGGAGTACAAGCCCCTGTACCTGCGGCCGCGCCGCGCACTGTCCACCGAGCCTGAACTAATGGACACAGCGTATGCCGCCCCGGACGGCTTCTACCAGGCGCCGCTGACGGTCACGGACCAGGTCGAAATCATCAACTGGTCCACGCCACCGTTCGAGACGGCTACCGAGATGATCGGCACCGGCGCAGCCCATATCTTCGCGGAGATCGACCAGCCGGACACCAACTTCATCCTGCGGCTCTGGGACTACGCGCCGAACGGCAAACGCCAGCTCATCACCAGCGGGTACCTCAAGGCCTCGCACCGTGAGCTCGACGAGCGGACCACGGAGGGCAACCCGCGCCACCCGCACACCCGTTCTGTTCCGGTCGAACCGGGCAAGATCGAGGAGTACGTGCTGCGGCTCTTCCCGTTCGCGAACACCTTCCTGCCCGGCCACAAGCTGACCGTCGAGCTGTCCAACAACGAACCGCTCGCCGACGAGCACAACGCCCTGCTCCCGCCGGACGCCTTCCACCTGCCTGTGGGCCGGCCCGTCACCCACAAGATCTACCGCGACGCCACCCACCCCTCCAGGCTGGTGCTGCCGTTTACGACTAGCAAGGCCGCTCAGGATCAGGCTGGCTGAATCCCTCCGGGAACCTGGCGCTTGACGGCCCGCGGCAGGCTCCCGGAACGGGGCGGCCCCATGCCTGTGCTAGATTTCGGCGCATGACCACGCATCCGACAAACCGCCGTGCCGACGGGCCTGTTGCCGCCGCCATCGGGCTGCTCGCACGGCAAGGCTTCGACGCAACGTCCGTCGAGGAACTGGCAGAGGCGGCGGGGATGAGCCGCAGCACGTTCTTCCGGAAGTTCGGGTCGAAGGAGGACGTGGTCTTCGCCGACCACGAGCGGATCCTCAGCCAGGTAAACGACCGGCTCGCAGAATCCACCCAGGAGCCCCTGGCTGCCATTGAGCACGCGGCACTCCTGGTTTTCGACCACCACCTGCGGAACCGCGAAACATCGCGCGCACGGTACGAACTGATGCAGGCCGTCCCCGCACTCCGGGACCGGGAGCTGGTTACCTCCCACCGGTACGAGCGGGCCTTTTTGCAGCACCTCACGGCCCAACTACCTGACGGCGGCCGTCGCGAACACTCGGCCGTTGCCTTTGCCGCGGCCGTGGTCGCCGTACACAACGCCTTCCTCCGGCAGTGGCTCCGCGGCGCCCCTGAGACCGGCGCCGCCGAGGGCGGCGCCGCTGGTGCAGGCGAAACCGACGCTGCGGACCGGGCGAGAGCGGCCGCGCTGGCGAATGAACTGCATGCACTCTCCGGCGTCTTCCGGCCCGTGCTGCTAGGTACCCTCGCCGCCCAGCAGTCGCCAACCGTCGTCGTAACCGTCCTGACCGCGGGCGCAGACAAGGAGGCGATCGCGCAGGCAGTCCGCGATGCCCTCTCCTGACGGCCGCTTGCAGGTCTGACACTGAGTTTCTTGACGTGGCACTGGGTTTCATTGCATCCTTAGTCGACGTGGCGTGGGCCACAGCGATACGACGGCCTGGGGCCGCCGCTGAACTAAAGGACGAAGAGATGACGACGACGTCGCCCGTTTCCGGGCTCACCGCCACAGCTACCGCGGGCGACTTCCCTGCCGGCACGGTGGAACCGGACTACGTCCTCACCGATGCGCTGGGCACCGACCCGGCGTCGGTCTTCGCCGGCGTCGGCCCCGCAGACCGGGCGTACTGGGACCGCGCCCGGCGCTTCGTCCAGGACGAGGTCCTTCCCGTCATCGACGGCTTCTGGGAACGCGGCGACTACCCGCTGCACCTGCTCAAGCGCCTCGGCGAACTGGACCTGCTGCGGGACGGAGTCCCGGTCGAAGGCTTTCCTGCGATGAGCAGGATGGCTGCCGGACTCGTCAACATGGAAATCAGCCGCGGTGACGGTTCCGTGGCGACGATGATCGCGGTCCAGGGCGGCCTGGCCCTGCGCTCCGTCGCGGAATGCGGATCTGCCGTGCAGCAGCAGCGCTGGCTACCGGCCATCGCCGCCGGGGCGGAATACGCCGCGTTTGCGCTGACGGAACCCACCCACGGCTCCGACGCGGTTGCCCTGGAATCCACCGCCACCGTAACGGCAGGCGGTTTCCTGCTCAACGGCGAGAAGAAGTGGATCGGCAACGGCTCCGTCGGCGGCGTCACCGTGGTGTGGGCCCGGGGCGAGGACGGCCAGGTCCACGGTTTCCTGGTCCCGCAGGACACCCCCGGCTATACCGCCACGAAGATCGAAGGCAAGCTGGCCCTGCGCGCCATCTGGCAGGCGCACATCCGGCTGGACAACGTCTTTGTTCCGGACGAGAACGTCCTCCACGGGGCGCGGACCTTCAAGGACACGGCGCGCGTCCTGCTGGCCACCCGGCTGGGCGTCGCCTGGTCCGCCGTCGGCCACGCGACCGCCTGCTACGAAACCGCTGTCCAGTACGCCAAGCAGCGCCGGCAGTTCGGCCGGCCGCTCGCCGCCTCCCAGATCGTGCAGGAACGGCTGGCCCGGATGCTCAGCGAACTCGCCACGATGCAGCTGATGGTGGTTCAGATGACGAGGCTCGACGAGGAAGGCGCGCTCACGCCGGAACAGGCCTCGCTTGCGAAATTTACCTGCACCCGCATTGCCCGGACCATCGCGTCCAATGCCCGGGACCTGCTCGGCGGCAACGGCATCCTGCTGGCGAACCGTGTTGCCCGGCACCTCGCCGATATCGAGGCGATCCACACGTACGAAGGAACCGAGACCATGCAGGCCCTGATCATCGGCCGCGGCATCACCGGCACGTCCGCCTTCTCCTGATCCGCGCCAACCCGCCACTTTCGAAAGGACTTCTCATGAACGAGAACGAAAATATCCCCGTCATCCTCGGCGGCGCCCGGACCCCCTTCGGCCGGTTCCGCGGCGGCCTCACGCCCTTCTCTTCCAGCGAACTGGGCGCCCACGCGATCCGGGCCGCGCTGGAACGGACCGGCGTCGCCCCGGAACAAATCGGCGCCGTCATCGTCGGTCAGGTCATCCAGGCCGGTGCGGGCCAGGGCCCCGCCCGGCAGGCCAGCCTCGCCGCCGGTATCGGCTGGGACGTTCCAACGGTAACCATCAACAAGCTCTGCCTCTCCGGCCTCACGGCCGTCATCGACGCCGCACGGATGATCCGTGCGGGGGAAGCTGACTTCATCGTCGCGGCCGGCCAGGAATCGATGACCAACGCCCCGCACCTCGTGCCCGGGCTCCGCGCCGGCGTCGTCATCGGCGACGCKCCGATGCTTGACTCGCTGAACCACGACGGCCTGCAGGACCCGGTAAGCGGCCTGCTGATGGGCGCCGCCACCGACGCCGGCAATGCCGAGCGCGGCATCGCCCGCGCCGAGCAGGACGCAGTCGCGGCCCTTTCCCACCAGCGCGCCGAAGCGGCCCGCGCCGCCGGTGTGCTGGCGGAGGAGATCGCACCGATCCAGGTGCCCCAGCGCAAGGGCCCCGCGGTTACCCTGGAGCACGATGAGGGCATCCGCCCGGAGACCACCGCCGAATCCCTCGCGTACCTCCGGCCCGCCTTCTCCAAGGACGAAGCGGCAACCATCACCGCAGGATCCGCCTCCCCCCTCTCCGACGGCGCCGCAGCCCTGGTGATCGCGAGCAAGGCGGCAGCCGAAGCCGCAGGGTTGGAATGGATCGCCGAAATCGGCGCCCACGGCCAGACGGCCGGACCGGACGGTTCCCTGCACTCCCAGCCCGCCCGGGCCATCGAACGGGCGCTGAAGCTGGAGGGGCTCAGCGTGCAGGAGCTCGATCTCGTGGAGATCAACGAGGCCTTCGCCTCCGTCCTCATCCAGTCCGCCAAGGACCTGGGCATCGAGACCGACGTCGTCAACGCCGACGGCGGTGCCATCGCGCTCGGGCACCCGGTGGGCGCATCGGGCGCGCGCCTGGTGCTGCACCAGGCACTGGCGCTGAAGCGCCGCGGCGGAGGCACCGGCGTCGTTGCCCTCTGCGGCGGCGGCGGCCAGGGCGACGCCCTCATCCTCAAAGCATGATCATCCCAACGAAGAAGCAGGCCATGACCAACACCCATTCCGGCGACGGCTTTGCCACCATCTCCGTCGCAGCCATCCTGGCCGAGTCCGCCCGCAGGACACCGGACAGCATCGCCCTGATCGTCGGCGAGGACGAGACCAGCTACGGCGAGCTGTGGCGCCAGACGCGCGCCTACGCCGGGGCGCTGCGGGCACGCGGCGTCGGCCCCGGCGACGCCGTCGCCGTCCTGATTCCCAACGTTCCGGACTTCGCCCGGGTGTACTACGCCGTTCTGTCCCTGGGAGCCATAGTGGTCCCGGTCCACGCCCTGCTCAAGGCCCGTGAAATCGAGTACGTACTCCACGACAGCGGAGCCGGGCTGTTGGTTTGCGCGGCCCCGCTCCTGAAGGAGGGCGCTGCCGGCGCCGCCGCCAGCGGGGTCGACGTGCTGACGGTGATGGCGCCCGACGACGACGGGCTGCCCCGGCTCGAAGCCGAGGCCGCGGCCGCGGAGCCGATCCTGAGCTACGTCCCCTGCCGCCCCTCCGACACGGCCACGATCCTGTACACCTCCGGCACCACCGGAAAGCCGAAGGGAGCCCTCGGCACCCATTTCGCTTTGGTGGAACAAACCAGCGTGCTGCTGACCAGCGTGATGGACTTCAAACCGGGCGACGTCCTCTTCGGCGGGCTGCCCCTGTTCCACACTTTTGGCCAGACGGTGGTTCTGAATACCGGGCTGCGCGCGGGCGCCACCGTCGTCCTGATGCCGCGCTTCAGCGGCGAGGGTGCCCTGAAGCTGCTGGACCGGCACAACGTGAACATCTTCATCGGCGTGCCGACCATGTATGTGGCGCTCCTTGAAGCGGCCAAGACCGTCGCCGTCCGCCCGGCCGCACTGCGTTACTGCATCTCCGGCGGGGCGTCCCTCCCGCTGGCCGTGATGGACAGGTTCCGTGACGTCTTTGGCGTGGAAATCCACGAGGGCTACGGCCTGACCGAGACGTCGCCCGTGGCGGCCTTCAACCACGTCGGCACACCGCCCCGGCCCGGCACCATCGGGGTACCCATCTGGGGCGTCGACATTGAAATCGCCCGCGCCGAAACGGTCGAAACCATTGAACTGCTGCCCGCGGGTGAACTGGGCGAACTCGTCATCCGCGGGCATCTGCTGATGAAGGGCTACCTCAACCGGCCGGAAGCCACCGCGGAGGCGGTCGTCGACGGCTGGTTCCGCAGCGGGGACCTCGGGACGAAGGACGAGGACGGCTACCTCACCATCGT
Organism: Arthrobacter sp. 2YAF22_2; assembly: GCF_052114645.1. Taxonomy (NCBI): domain Bacteria; kingdom Bacillati; phylum Actinomycetota; class Actinomycetes; order Micrococcales; family Micrococcaceae; genus Arthrobacter; species Arthrobacter sp. 2YAF22_2. The sequence goes on along the minus strand of NZ_JBFRFD010000034.1, from coordinate 5,315 downwards.
GGACCGCAAGAAGGACATGATCATCCGCAACGGCTACAACGTCTATCCCCGCGAGGTCGAGGAAATCCTCCTCACCCACCCGGAAGTCGTCAGCGCCGCCGTCTACGGCGTGCCGCACGATGTCCATGGCCAGGAAATCGCCGCCGCGATCGTGCTGGACACGGGCGCCACGGCCACCGAGTCCGAGCTGATCGACTTCGCCAGCGCGCAACTCGCCGCGTACAAGTACCCGCGCTTGGTCCGGCTGCTCACGGAGCTCCCGCTGGGTCCCAGCGGAAAAATCCTCAAGCGGAACCTGGCCGCCGAGTCCAGCTGAATCGCAACTGACTCGCACTAGGTGTCGTTTTGAGGACTCAAAACGACACCTAGTGCCAGCTAGTTGGGCGGGCGGTCACCGCTGTGGAGCCGTGGCCGAACTTACGTCCAGAACTCATCTGCCTTGGCGGTGTCCTCGTAGAACTCGCGGCCCTCTACGACCTTTCCGTCACGGACCCCGAAAGCGATGACAGTTGCGAGGTCCAAGGTTTTTCCGTTGCTTTCGGCATGGCTTTGATGGATCCCCACGGTGTGGTTCTCTCCGCCGACGACGTCTTGGACCGTCGCCCGGAAGGTGCCCTGGGTGCGCGCTCCCCAGTCGCCGAAATAGGCCAGGACGGCATCTCGTCCTGGCTTCGTCCCGGCCAGCACCCGGCTGCCGGCCGGGTACCAGACAGCGTCCTCCGCGAAAAGCTCGCCAAGTGCAGCCATATCCCCCGCAGTGAACGCTTCGTAACGCGCTAGGCTCGCTGGATGGATGAACTGCTCCCCGAGCCCGTCGTCAAAGTCGCCCGCAAGACGGTGGGCCGCGCAATAGTGGCCTTTGCGGGACTCCAGGGAGCGGTGATCGCGGGGCTCGTCGTTCTGGACATGGTCAAGAAGCGGGGTCGGAGCAAGCGCAAGGGATTTCCGCACCCCGGCATTTTCGACCGGGCCGTAGCTGATACCCGCGTCACGACGTACACCTATGGAGCCGACCTATACCGGGACATGCTCCAGGCGATCAGGGACGCGAAAGAGCGCATCCTGATTGAGACGTTCATCTGGAAAGACGACGACACCGGGCAGCAGTTCAGGGACGCCGTGAACGAGGCCGCAGACCGCGGCGTCGAGGTGTTCGTCATTTACGACGAGTTCGCCAACCTCGTTGTGCCGTCCTCGTTTTTCGCGTTCCATCCGGATATCCATGTCTACCGCTTCCCCGTGGTCCGTCCGTCGGTGCTCGTCAACACCCTCCGCAGCACGGGGCTGGATCATCGCAAGCTCCTCATCGTCGACGACCATGTCGGTTTCGTGGGCGGCTACAACATCGGTTCCCTGTATGCCACCGAATGGAGAGACACACACCTTCGGCTGGTCGGCCCGTCCGTGTGGGATCTCCGCCAGGCGTTCGCCAACGTCTGGAACGACAACGCCGCAGGGTCCACTCCGGAAATCCCGTACACGACCCCGGAGGTTTGGGAACCCCGGATCCGCGCCGTCAATAACATTCCTGCGAATCTTGTCTATCCGATCCGAGGGGTCTACCTCGACGCGATCAACCGCGCCCAGGCACACATCTTCGTCACCATGGCGTACTTCATCCCGGACCAGCAGATCCTCAAGGCGCTGCTCGCTGCCAGCCGGCGCGGGGTTGATGTCCGGCTGATCCTCCCCGAGGACTCAAACCACATCCTCTCGGACTGGCTCTCACGCGGGTTCTACCGCTCCCTGCTCCAAGACGGGGTGACCATCCTGCTGTACCGCAATGCCATGATCCACGCGAAGACTGCCACCATCGACGGCAGCTGGTCGACCGTGGGCAGTGCCAACATCGACAGGCTGAGCCTGACCGGCAATTACGAGATCAATCTGGAAATCCATGACGAAGATTTCGCCACCGACATGGAGCAAATATTCGACGTCGACAGCCGGAACTGCCGGGTGCTGACCTTGGAAGAGTGGCAGCACCGGTCCCCGCTTGCCCGGTTCAGCGAGGCCGTCCTGGTACCACTGCGCCCCTTCCTCTGATATCCGGTCCGGCACATGCTTTGGGGATGCGGCATGCCGGCGGTAGCGTGGCGGTGGGGCACATGTCTCTGACGTAGCGACACTGCCCTGGCAACAAGAGAGCACTGAATGATGCCTGTCCTACGAACGGAGCCACGTCATGTCCAAGCAGAGCAAGATCACGCCGGATCCCGTCGAGCCCAGTGTCCCCCTCCTCGGTTCGGAACGCCCGGCGGCCCCACAGGTCCAGGCCACCCACGGGCCCGTCGATCCGTCCCGCAGGATCGAGGTGACGGTGATCCTTCGCAGGCAGGCCCCGCTACCGGAAACGGCCGCCGAACCGATCTCCCGTGAGGAGCTGGAGGCACGCCACGGAGCCTCCGCCGAGGACCTGTTGCTTGCCACCGATACCTTCACGCGACTCGGCGCGGACGTGCTCGACGCAGACGCTGCCTCCCGCCGGTTGCGGCTGGCCGGAACCGTCGACCGGCTGAGCCGGATCTTTGGCACAAATCTTGAAGAAGTGACCAGCAGCGGGCCTCACGGCCACGACATCAGACACCGGCAACGGACCGGAGGCCTGCAGATTCCGGCAAATCTGGACGGCATCGTCACGGCCGTGTTGGGCCTCGACGACCGTCCCCAGGCGCGGGCGCAATTCCATGCGATTCCACTCGCCACGGCCGGCATCAGCTACACCCCGCCCGAACTTGCCGCGATCTACAAGTTCCCGCACGGCATGGACGGTAACGGTCAGAGCGTGGCGATCATCGAACTGGGCGGCGGATTCGGTCAGGCCGATTTGGATGCGTATTTCGGCGGCCTCGGGCTTGCCGGACCGAAGGTGACCGCCGTAGGGGTCGACGGCGCGTCAAACCAGCCGGGGCAGGACCCGTCCGGGGCCGACGGCGAAGTCCTTCTCGACATCGAAGTGGTCGGCGCCCTGGTACCAAAGGCGGACATTCTCGTCTACTTCGCTCCGAACACGGACGCAGGGTTCCTCGATGCGATCATCAACGCCTCCCACGCGGCCCCGCCGCCCACGTCCATCAGCATCAGTTGGGGCCAAAGCGAGGACGCCTGGACGGCACAGGCCCGCAACGCATTTGACCAGGCCCTCGCCGACGCCTCGGCGCTTGGCGTTACCGTCACCGCTGCGGCCGGGGATAACGGCAGCGCCGACGGAGCCACGGACGGCAAAGACCACGCGGATTTCCCAGCGTCGAGCCCGCACGCGCTGGCCTGCGGCGGCACCCGTCTGGATGCCGACCCGGCCACCGGGACGATCAGGGCGGAAACTGTCTGGAACGACGGACCCCGCTCAGCCACGGGAGGCGGCTACAGCGACACGTTCCCCGGTCCGGACTGGCAGAGCGGCCTGGCTTTCCACGCACGGCACCACAAGCCCGGAGCGAAGCCCCCGACCGGTGGGCAGGGCCGCGGGGTACCGGACGTCAGCGGTGTCGCCGACCCGCAGACCGGGTACAAGGTCCGGGTCGACGGCAAGGACATGGTCATCGGCGGCACCAGCGCTGTCGCGCCCCTGTGGGCAGCCCTGATCGCGTTGTTGGCCCAAGCAACGGGAAGGCGGTTCGGACAAATCCAGCCGCTGCTCTATAGCCGGACGTCCGGGTTCCACGACGTGACGACCGGAACCAACGGCACGTACCAAGCCGCCACCGGCTGGGATCCCTGCACCGGTCTGGGCAGCCCGGACGGCACTGCCCTGCTCGCAGCGATCAAATCCGGCCGCTGAGCCAACAATCCCGGCCTGCATCGGCGACCAGTTGACGTGCTTGTTGGTTGGGCGTAGACCGTGCGGTATCACCAATTGCGGGCTGCTGCCTCGCGGCCTGCCGCCGTAAGGAGAAGGACATGGCTGTCGCGATCATCATGGAATTCACTGGTGCCACCTTGGAGCAATACGACCAAGTTATCGGCAAGATGGGCCTGACACCGGAAAAGCCCGGCCCAGCCGGCTCGCTGGGACACTGGGTGGCGGCCACCGACACGGGGATCATCGTCACCGATCTCTGGCAAACGAAGGAACTCTTCGACACCTTTGCGAAGGAGCAGATCGGACCCATCACGGCCGAAGCAGGGTTCCCGGAGCCACCGAAAGTGACGTATCTGGACGCCCACAATTACTTCATGCCCGGCGCAGCCGCGTGACCACAGCAGCCGCGTGACCCCAGCTGCCACGGGCAGCACCGCGATATCGAGGTTCAGCCAGCCCAGATCACGGGCAGCTCTTTGAGGCCGTAAATTATGGAGCTTTCCATGCGCTCCAGCCGGGCGCCGGGGGCAAGCGCCAATCCGGGCAGCCGCGAAATGACCGCCCGCAGCGCGATGCTGGCCTCCAGCCGGGCCAGCGGTGCGCCCAGGCAGAAGTGGATGCCCTGACCGAAGGCGAGATGCCGGTTCGGGGACCGTCCGACGTCGAAGGCGTCCGGATTTGGGAACTGCAGCGGGTCGCGGTTCGCCGAGCCGATCCAGGCAACGAGGGGCGCAGCGGCGGGGATCTGGTGGGCACCCAACGTTGAGTCGACGGCAGCGATTCGGTACATGGACTGCACCGGCGAACGGTAGCGGAGGACTTCCTCCAGCGCATGCGGCAGCAACGTCGGGTCGGCGCTGAGCCGCTCGGTGGTTCCCTCATTTTCCGCGAAACATAGGATCGCATTGCCGATCAGGTTCGTGGTCGTTTCGTTGCCGGCGACCAGCAGCAGCGCGCAGAACCCGAGAAGTTCGACGGCGCTCAGGTGTTCGCCGTCGATCTGCGCCGCCAGCAGCTTGCTGATGAGATCGTCGCCGGGACGCTGCCGACGCGCTTCGATCATGCCCATGAAATACTCAGCCATCTCCGCGTCGGGAGTGCCGCGGCCCGGTGGCGCGCTCTGCCCGGACTCGTCCGACGTCGGCCTGGTCTGGCTGACGATGAAGTCGGACCACTGTTTGAAACGGTCCCGGTCCGCTGCCGGGATTCCCAGCAGTTCAGCAATGACGATCACCGGCAAGGGGTAGGCCAGTCCTTCAATCAGGTCCATGGACCCAACCGACAGGACCGGGGCCAACAGGTCATCCGTGATCTCGGAGATGCGCGGGGCGAGGGCTTCCACCGCCCGGGGAGTGAAGGCCTGCGTGACGAGGGACCGGAGCTGGCGGTGACGCGGCGGATCGGTGTTGATTAGGCTGGCAGCGAAGAGTTGGCCGGTCCCGGTAGGTTTGCCGCCTGACATCCGGGACGAATAGGTGGCGTGCTCGGAAAGTACCCGCTGCACGTCGTCGTA